>CAZUYQ010000021.1:20486-28569 GCA_964624705.1 uncultured Polynucleobacter sp. | reverse complement strand
TTTCTCGGATCATAATACGAGCATCTGTGATTTTATTGAGTAAATAGCCAAAATTTGTTTTTTAAAAAACAGCTGGCGTCACGGACTCTTAACCCATTTCACAGACTTCTGAGATTCTGATAATCTAATAGTTATAATCCACTCATACATAGATGAGGTCATCGTGCAGAGTCTATTCATAGCAGTGATTCTATTCATTCAATTGACGCTCATAAATTGTGGTCCCGCATCATCCACGTCGACCACTCCATCGCCATCACCATCCGCTACTGCTACCGTTACTGCCACAGCTACAGCTGTGCCTTCAGCCACGGCTACCGCCCTGCCTACATCCGATCTGTCGCCTACCGCAACCCCAAGCTCAACTCCCTCCAATAAGAAGATTTTTGTGACTGCATCTACCAGTTCACCTCAGTTGGCCGGTTCGGCATCCGCAGCCCTCACCGCTGCAGATGCAGCTTGTGCGTCAGACTCAAACAAGCCATCCGGAGGAGGGACCTATAAGGCGCTTTTGGCAAGTTCTGCTCGCACAGCTTGCACATCAGCAAACTGCGCAACATCCGGTGCCAGTGAGCATGTTGGATGGGTACTACAACCAAGCACAACCTATGTGCGTTCGGATGGTACGACTGTTATCGCGACAACCACCGCAGCTGGTATATTCTCGTTCCCTTTGAGCGCGTCACTTGGTGCGTCAAATGCCGGCTATCTGAGCGGCTTTGCGACGAATTGGACGACATCAAGCAACTGCACCGACTGGACAGATGGTAATGCAGGTTCAAGTTTTAGAACAGGCTACACCGGTGGAACGAGCAGCTCCGCGATCGACATGGGGGCAGGATCAACGACCCCATGCAATCAGTCAACGGCTCTAGTTTGTATCGAGCAGTGACAAATTCTAGAATAGACAAATTTCTTAACCGGCTGCGATTGCGAAAAACATACTTATAGTCAACACAGATGGATCTATCACTCGTCGATCGCGTGATAATATCCGTCCGAACCTTCGATCGCGTAGATTTTATTTCCCATGTTATCCAAGAAATAAGGTCGATAATCATAAGATTCCGAATGCCAAGGCCACCGTTGCGGATGAACGACAAGGCCATTCCTACTACGAGGATCTCGGGTAAGATTGTAGTTGCCATTTGTTCCATATCCTTCAACAGCATTTGCCAATTCAACAACTTCTTGAGCACTCATCATTCCGTTCATACCGCCGCTCCTTACGATGCTCCTCCAAAGACCTGATACAATCCCGCCTTTCTGTTGTGGGTACGCAGGCCGCGGTGCTGTAATGACTACAGGTCGCCCATTCGTCTTGCAGTCACTTTTACTAGGCTTGATTTGTACTATGGGGCATGGACCTCGTCTTGATTGTGGCGCTAGATTTTTCACGTCCTGATTTGACATTTCCGCTAATGTGTCCGCTGCGGAACCCGCAGAATAAGACATTGGATCTTTACTAAAGACAAAATCGTTGCCTTGAACTTTCGGATAATATCCCCTCTCCACAAGACGTCGACCTCCAGGAGTTCTTGCCGCTGCCGCGCTCCATGCATCCCCTTCAGAAATGTGTGGAAAGAGCTTTTTTATCGCGTCATAATTTTCTTTCAGAATGGTTTCATTATCGAAAGCGTAATTCGTCTTAACAATCGTATCGTCTGTAAGGAAGCCCATACTATCAAGCTCACCGTGACTACTTTATTGCCAGCTTTCTAAAACGTGACCGAAGTATAACAGGTTCCGCATTCCAATGGCGTCTGGTTTAAAAAATCTTCGCCAAAGCTACCCGATAAATCTCCAATTTGTGGAATTGCACTCACACAACCTACTGGAGGCGGAGCGAATGCAGTACCACTAAACAATGATAAAATTAGGCCAAAAGTTAAAACAAACGAACGCCCGCTTAAGCCAATCATGGTTGATCCTCCAGTAGACGTATCGTTGTATTTTGATCTTTCTTTAGTTTTTGCCTGATTCTAGTTCGTTTAATTTAGTCCCACGCTTGGTCGCAGGTCCAACGGCTCATCAAATTGTCGATTATTTAATCATCGGTTGAGCACAGCTCATCAACTCTCACTTAATTCTTAAGAATTAGTTGGTTAGGCTCTACAATCGCAGATATTAACCTCGGCCCTTAAGAACACCTTAAGTAGTTTAAATCGAATTTGGCGCAACTCAGAATACAGATTCTCACGAAATTATTGGCCAACCGCCACGTGAGTTAGGAAAGCCTCTTTCCAAATAAGATATAGCTTAGAATTGAACGTCGTTATAAACGGATACCAAGCGGTGACGTTGGTATCAACGTTGAGTCCAGTCGCAGCATTTCCATCCACAAAACTCCACGATGGTGCACTATCGTTGCCGTTGAATGCTGCGACGCGTACTTGTCCTGTTCCAGCAACGCCATCTGACCACGAAACATACAAGATGGTGCCTGCCGCGACAATTTCTTGATAACCAGCTGCCAGTGTTGTGTCTTTATTTAGACCGGTAACGCCATTGCCATCGACAAAACTCCATGAAGGTGATGAATCATTGCCATTATAAACAACCACTCGAATTTGCTCTATGGTTGTCTGTTCGCGCCACGTTAGATAAAGTTTGGAATTGAATACTGCTGGTCTTGGTTCATAGGCTAATTTCGTGGTGTCTTTATTTAAACCCGTGGCCGCATTACCGTCGACGAAACTCCAAGAAGGTGCGCTATCGTTACCGTTATAAACGGCGACGCGCACTTGTGCGGGGGTACCTTCATGCCAAGTTAAATAAAGCTTCGAGTTTAAGGCGATCAAACGAGCATAGTAAGCCCTAACTCCAGTATTCTTGTTAATGCCAGTGACACCGTTGCCATCGACAAAACTCCAAGATGGCGCGGAATCGTTACCGTTGTAAACGGCTACCCGCATTTGATTGATAGCACCGGCAATTTGTTCGGACCACGCGATATAGAGTTTAGAATTGAATTCATAGATATAGGGCAAAACAGCATATTTAGTAGGGTCTTTGTTGAGACCACTTGCTCCGGTGACAAAACTCCAACTAGGAGCCGAGTCATTACCATTGTAGACGGCGACGCGAATTTGACCAACACCTGAATTCGCTTCCCACCATGCGGCATAAAGTTTTGAATTGAATACGTTCAAAATGGTGTCGCCACTCATCTCGGCGGTGTTGTAATTTAGGCCATTTGCTCCGTTACCGTCGACAAAGGTCCATGACGGAGCACTGTCATTACCGTTGTATACCGAGATGCGAACTTGATCGACGCCGCCGGCGTTGTTTTCATTCCATGAAGCATAGAGCTTACCATTAAATGCTGTGAGACGTTGATAAAGTCCTCGCCGGGTCGGGTCTTTATTAATCCCGTTCGCAGTGTTGGCCTCTCCGTCGGCCCAACTTGAGACAAGCACGGATGTCGTTGTTGCCGAAAGCGTCACACCACTAGAGACGTCCGGTGTATCATTATTATTGACTGCACAAATCCGGAAGGAGTACTGAGTTCCTGTCGAAAGTCCTGTGATGATTTTGGAGGCTGTCGTCGAAGTTGTGATCGTACCGGTGCTGCAGTTTGCAGGGGCGGTGGCACCCGTTTGATATGCAATGATGTAACTGGAGGTGGTTCCACCTGCAGAGTTCCAAGATAACGTAATCTGTGTCGGTGAATCGACATTTGATACCTGACTTGTCGGATTTGGTGGAGCTGCCACAGGAATAGCAGCGGTAATTGATATAGAAGTTTGCGAGGTTTTTCCACCAAACGATGCAGAAATCGTTGTGGATCCTTCGGTGACCCCTGTCACTGCGACGCTCCCGTTCACTGTTGTGACTGAAACAATCCCAGAATTGGTGGCAGTCCACGTCGCCTTCGAGGTAACTTCGATACGCGAACCATCAGAATAAATAGCAAATGCGGTAGCTTGGGTGGATGAGTTTTTTGCTGTACTTGCATTGGTCAGGACGATTTCAACACTTGTTAAAATTGTTTTTGCGGTTCCCGAGTAGAGTATGACTCCTGTTAGTTTATCAAATCCTTCGGACGAACGATCATTGCTTGCATCCTGGTCATCGGTTGCCGATGCAAGTGACGTAGTAAATGATGTTGATGAAGATAATTCAGATATTAAAGTAAGAGGTTGTGTCGATGGGTTTGCGGTAATTTGTTCATCAATAATTTTTGCAATGGCTATAAGTGCTTCGGTACTGAGAGCTTCGAGATTAACTTGTTTTTTCAAAAGCAGTGCGGCAATAATTGTTGATTTAATGGTAATGTCTGCCGATAAAGATTGCGTTGTGCTTGTTAATGATGCTCCTGGAGTGACTATGGCCTGGCCAATCGAGGCTGCGTCTTTTTCTGCCACCACCAGAAGACTGCTCGCATCGTTCAGCACCAAGGCTTGAGAGTAGAGGCCACTGTCGTTAGATGTTGTTGTTGCGAGGAGTGTTGGTTCTGTCTCACCTGAAGTGAGTTTATATATTTTGACGGTGGCGGCACTCGTCGCTGATTGGGTTGCTGAAACGGTGCTACTTGTGGTGGCGACCGTATAGATGGTCCCGGTTAAAGTGGCATTACTTGCTTTAGCGCCAGCTCCCTTTAAAGTCGTGATTTTGATACCAGCTTCTTTTTTGCAGCTGAGTAACATCGTGCTTATTGTTAGTAGCATCAAAAATATAAGGCGCATAAACTCCGATCCGCTCTAAGTAAAGGATTCTATGAAACTTATCGTTCAAAGCGGGAAAATGCTGAGAAATAATCTGTAAATTCCAATAAATCCTGATAAATTAGTGGCTTAACATCCGCGGACTTGAATCAATTGTCCTAATTAAAGCGGCTAAAGTGGGGAAAGTAGGGTTAAAAGTGGGACACACAACGAAACCGAAATAGAGCCCGAAATTCATTGAATTTCGGGCTCTATTTCGGTTTCGTTGTGTGTCCCACTTTTAACCACTTTTAATTTCGGTTTCGTTGTGAGTCCCACTTTTTCCTGCTTTTTCTTCCGATTCCCTAGTGCAGGCTCTCAAGCTGTTCAAATTTGGCCTGAAGTTTTGCACCTAGTTCTAGAAGAGCCTCATCGCCTAGGGCGCCACGACACTTCGGAAATAGTTCTTGTTCTTCTTCTTTGACGTGATGACGGACAAGCTCTTTAAGAACTTTTACTTTTGCATCAAAGGTTTCGTCGCTACCTTCAGTTCGTTGAAGTTTGCGAATCATGGCCTTCACATTTGCATGTTCTTCAGCGGCTTCTAACACGAGATCTTCATCTGCCTCTTTTGCGGCCGGATAAAAAATGAGTTCTTCAATTTTTGCGTGAACAGTCAACTTATCTGCAATCATTGCAAAAATCTTTTCTTTTTTCTTTGCCGCGCGGTCGCCGGCTTTTTCGATTTCTTCGAATAAAGCTTCGACTTCGCGGTGCTGACTTGAAAGATAAACGGTGGCACTGACTGGGGCTGCATTAGTCTCAGTCTTTGCCGCTTTACTTTTACCTTGTTTATTTGATTTTTTTGATTCTTGTGTTTGACTATTTGTTGTTTCGGTTTGCATGGGATCCTCCAAAGATATGATGTGTAGCATATACAAGGATCGTGCCAATCATTAAGGTCGTCACAGATTATGCTATTTAAGGACTAGCGTCCGGTATTCTTCTAAAAATTCATCCAAATTCTTAAATCTTATGCAGCGAAAATCCGTCAGGTGTCTCATCTAACGGACGCAGCCTTAAACATGAGGTTCCGTCATGCTCCATGGATCCAAGGCTTTCTTGAGCTCTGCCTCAGGTAGGATTTTCTGATCTAAACAAATTTGCCGGATCGTTTTGCCGGTTTTAAACGCTTCTTTTGCCAGTGCAGCTGCTTTTTCATAACCGATATAGGGATTGAGACTGGTAACCATGGCGAGACTATCTTCGATGCTTGCAGCGCAGTTTTCGGGGTTTGCTTCCATGTTTACGGCGCAGAGTTCATTGAAGGCCTTCGTGCCCTGCGCCAACAGAGCGATCGACTCGATGGTTGTATGCCCCATAATGGGCATCATAATGTTCAACTGAAATTGACCCCCAGTGGCACCGCTAAAAGCTACGGTCTGATCATTGCCCACAACTCGAGCAGCCACTTGCATCAGACTTTCGCACATCACAGGGTTTACTTTGCCGGGCATAATTGAGCTCCCGGGTTGGAGATCAGGAAGGATGATTTCATAAAAACCGCATCGCGGTCCGGATCCTAGCCAACGAATATTGTTTGCAACGTTAAATAACGTGACTGCAATCGCTCGCAGCTGTCCGTGACACTCCACCAGACCATCACGTTGAGCATTGCCCTCAAAGTGGTTTAGAGCCTCTTTAAACGGTATGCCTGTTTCTTGTGCTAAAGCATGACAGGTGAGCCGAGCAAAATCGGGATGAGTATTGATCCCCGTACCCACAGCGGTCCCGCCAATCGGTAACTCGAGAATAGCGTGGATCGCTTTTTGAGCACGTTCGACACTAAGTTCTAATTGCCTGGCAAAACCGCTGAACTCTTGTCCTAGGCGCAGGGGAGTGGCGTCGGCTAAATGTGTGCGACCGATTTTTAAAATCGAATCCCGTTGCTTTGCCTTCGCTGTCAGCCCATCGCACAGGCCCTTCAAAGCGGGAATCAGCGTTCGTTGGATCGAAACCGCGACTGCGACATGAATAGCTGTGGGAAAACTGTCGTTCGTGCTTTGACCCATATTCACGTGGTCGTTGGGATGGATTGATTTCTTGCTTTCGAAACGTGAACTACCTGCAAGTTCGATGGCCCGATTAGAAATGACTTCGTTCACGTTCATATTACTGGAAGTACCGGAGCCCGTTTGGAAGACATCAACCGGAAATTCTCGATCAAAATGTCCCGCTGCGACCTCTTTTGCAGCGCTTAGCATCGCGTCGACTTGCACGTTATTCAGGTGGTTTTTTCCGCTGCTGGTTAACTTGCCGAGATCACGATTAGCGGTTCCTGCCGCCCATTTTACAAGACCCATGGCATGAATCAACTCTGGTCGCAGACCCCATCCTGACACTGGAAAGTTTTCGACAGCGCGCTGCGTCTGAGCACCGTAATAAGCATCTTTAGGGACTTTTACAATACCGATCGAGTCTTTTTCGTCGCGGAATTCATTCATGTAACCGTCCATTTAATTGTATGAATTTGATCACAAAATCTATTAAGTCTTAGGCGCTTTGTAGCTGATCCTATAAATCACACCGGCTGTGTCATCACTGACGAGTAAGGAGCCGTCCGCTAATTCTAGAACGTCTACTGGCCTGCCCCAAGCGGTATCGTTTTTTAGCCAGCCGGTAGCAAAAGGCTCGACGACCACCGTTTTATCTCCTTTTACGCTAGCGACGCTAATTTGATAACCGATAGGGCGACTGCGATTCCAGGATCCGTGTTGAGCGATAAAAATATTATTTTTATAAGCTTTTGGGAATTGTGTTCCTTTATAAAAACGCATCCCGAGAGCCGCGCCATGTGGATCTAGTAACGCCGCGGGTTTTTCAGAATTCGCACAGCCGATTCGCTTGTCCTTTCCCGAAGGTTTTTTACCGAATTCGGGATCCTCGATCGTGCCTGCATGGCAACGCGGATAACCAAAATCAAGTCCCGCTTTGGGGGCCACGTTGAGTTCGTCGGGCGGAATATCATCACCCATCATATCTCGGCCGTTCTCAGTAAAGTAAAGTTCATGAGAATCTGGATGCCAATCAAAACCAACCGTGTTGCGGATGCCTTTTGCGAAAAGTTCCTTATTCTTGCCATCAAGATCGATGCGAAATATAGCGGCATAATCTTCTGCTGATTCACATATATTGCAAGGTGCGCCAACTGGCACATAGAGTTTCCCATCCGGGCCGATGCTAATAAATTTCCAGCCATGATGCTTATCGGTGGGGAATTTAACAGGCAAAGTTACTGGTTTTGGAGGCTTTGTGAGGTGAGTTTCGATCCCGTCGTAGCGTGATATTTTCGAAATCTCTGCAACATATAAAGCTCCGTCTTTAAAGGCGACACCATTGGGTTGATCTAAATTTTTGGCAATGATGTGAACTTTATC
>CAZUYQ010000021.1:5144-20476 GCA_964624705.1 uncultured Polynucleobacter sp. | reverse complement strand
CCCACAAAGATGGTGCCATTTGCTCCTTTTGCAAGGGAACGTGCGCCAGGCACTTCTGCAAATATTGCGATTTTAAATCCAGCTGGCATTTTAATGTTGTTAAGCGGCAAAGCCGCAGGCTTCGCATCCACAGCGGTTACAAAGCTCAAAAATATCAGCGGAAAAAACGCAAATTTCGGAGCCTTTAGATTCATATGGAAATTCCTTAGATAAGTTGATGTGAGGCGCTTAAATCCGGAATGCAACGATTATGCCGAAGTCTAGGGCGTTGTGGCATGAATGTTGCTGAATTTTCTCATGTTGTACGCAAAAGAGGAAGAAGAGAAACCGTTTCATTCTTCTAATTGTTATGGAAGTTAAAAAAGAAATAGAGAAGAAAGGAAGAGTATATGCTTCACCTTGTTAAAGATATTAAAGGTCTTTCGCTCTGTGCTGCTGGGCATGATGTCGGTGATGTAACGGATATCTTGTTTGACGACCTAACGTTTACCGTGCGGTATTTTGTGGTTAAAACCGGTGGCTGGCTCAGCGGGCGCGACGTTCTTATTTCGCCCACCGCGGTAACGGGTGTTCATCCCGAAAAAGGAAGTCTTGAGACCTATCTTACTCAACAACAGATCGAAAACAGTCCGCCATTGGTTTTAAATCCGCCAGTTTCGCGGCAATATGAGGAATTATTGCACGATTACTATTCATGGTCTCCGTATTGGGGGGCAGGTATGGTTCCAAGTTTCGGCGCCTTCGAGGTTCCGCCCGCTAGCCCGAGAACAGAGTGGCAAAGTCTTTCCGAGGAAAAACGCTCACAGCTTGAGAAACTAAATACCGGCAACTCGCACCTGCAGAGCGTCAATGAAGTTGAAGATTATATGCTCCATGCACCAGATGGTGATGTCGGTCATGTGAAGGACTTCCTGGTTGATATCAATGATTGGCAAGTTAAATATCTAGTGGTCGAAACTGGTCACTGGTTCTCTAGTCGGAGAGTTGTGGTTGCACGCCGTTGGATTCAAGATATCAACTGGGCCGGTCAAGATATTGGGGTCATTTTAGCGCGAGCAGATATCGAAAATACTCCGCCTTATGATCCTCAAGCCTTTGGTGCAACATATGTAAGCGATTTAACGATTTACTATAAAAATTTATTTGAGCGTTGGATCGATAAGCTTTCTAACTCCGCAAAGATGACAAGCGAAGGTAAAACGGCATTTAAAGCTGAGTATCCGCAGTTAAAGTTGCTGGAAAAGGCGAAAAACTTAGGCAAGAATGGCGCGCGAATGTCGCAAAAGAATAAAAATAACCAACGAAAAATTTCCCAGATCATCAATAGCGATGTCGCCAGGCTAACACCCTATGATTCTCTTTTAGAGGCGAGTGTTAAGATGCGTAACTTCGATATTGGCTTCATGCCGATTTGTGATGGGAATGAAGTTTTAGGTGTTATTACCGATCGGGATATTGTCATTCGCGGTATTGCCCGAGGTTTAGACCCTTTAAATACCCATGTAGAAGAGATTATGACGCAAGAGATAGTGTATGTATTCGATGATCAAGATGTACTGGAAGCGGCACGATTAATGGAGGTAAAACAACTTCGCAGGCTTGCTGTATTAAATCGCGATAAACATTTAGTCGGAGTTCTTTCACTTGGTGATGTTTCCACTCGTTCTCAAGATCAACTTCTAGCAAGTGAAGTCCTAAAATGCGTGTCAGAACCGACCCATCAGTTTGCAAGCATGTGAAAAACACGGTCACGACGATTTCGTGATACGTGCCATCGTGCCATAAAGAAAGGCTCTATCTTGCGATAGAGCCTTTTGTTCCGATTGAAATCGAAGAGTTCAGTTATCGCAGGTGTACCACATACGAGCGTACCAGCCAGATGCTTGACCCGGCTGTGGACAAGTATCTGCGAGAATAGTCTGTGGTTGAGCTTCTTGTGACATCACAGCTTCTCCATATCCACAGGATTCACAGCTCATAGAAGCGACATGTGCTCCATGAGCTGCACATGCAGCAGCAGCGGCATCAGCACAAGCATCTGCAGCAACTGTTGAACAAGACACCTCACTGGGATAGCCACCAATACACTGGAATCCTGACGTGCATTTTTCGTTTGACGTCTCACTATTTGCATGTGCAAAACTGGAGAAACCTAGGCCCAGACCAACTACAACCACCAATTTACCGAAAAATCCTGCCCGCATTACAAACCTCCCTGGTTTGAAAGAAAAATATGCCACCTCCCTGGTGACGGCAAAAATCATATCAGCTAAATTCTAAATGCAAAAAAGAAAATAAGGATTTTGTTTAAATTTATTTTCGTAGTATCGATAATGAATTGATATATAAAGAATTAAAACGGTTTCTTATGTAAATCTAAAAAAAACAATTGATGGGTAAATTCAAGTATCTAAAAATAATGCATACCATCAAATCGGCACTCGATATTCATTTCTTTATAATGAAGTGAGAATAAAGGCTTATCTGGGTCAGGGGACGTACTTAATAAATTCTTTCCAATAATATAGTCATCCACGACTTTGGCTCGCTCGCCTTCTTTTCTAAGTAATAAGATGTTGCTTTCCGGGGGTTCACCGAGCTGCTGTTTAAGAGCTTGGACTTCTTGAAATTCTACTTTTAGAAAAAGCTGCTCGCCCGGAAATATTTGTTTGGTTAGATCTGTCAGTTCATAACCAAATCCTAAATTACTATTACGACTATTACGAGATTGGTAATCACTCGTAGGCCCTGTCACGACATTAAAAAACGAAAAAGGAATTGGGGATAGATCTCGATAACGAATTTGGCAAGTAAAGAAATGCTTAAATAGCTGCGTGCTGATTTCTTGATTCACACTGAACGCGGATGTTGCAGACCCATACATATATAAGGCGTGAGCCATAGTATTCAGTAGCTCGAAACCGTATCGAAATCCGCCAACGGGGCTAATGTCATCAATAAATTGTCCTTGATAGCGTACCTTATGACCAAATTCGTGAGCCATAAGTCGAAAAAGATGTTTTTGAGGTGCATTGCGGATGCGCTCGTAATGGAACAAGATATCCGTTGTATCACGTAATGCAATCTTCGTATGATCGGAATTCATAGGACGTTCACAACCTAAATTTGTAAAGGCCGATACAGGTTGACGTCCCTCAGGATAGTCGACTTCGAATAAGCCCTGAAATTCTAGGTTATCACCAGGGACCGCCCAGATATCGATTCTGTTGGGGCCTTCTGTGCAAGCGATTATATCTTTAGCAGTGGTAATTAAGAAGTCAACGCAGGTGCTAAGAGCAGTGTCCGAAAGAGCTCCATTTGCCACGCAGGCTGACCGCAGTATCTTCTCAGTCAATTTTAGTCCGTCTTCAGTCTGAGTATTCTCATAAAGCTTATGCAGCGACTTTAAAATCATATCGCGAGCGTTATCCAAATAGAAATAAGCAAGATCCCCACCAGCTCCTCCCGTACCCGCACGACCGCCATCCGCCTGAGCTATCGAGGACGATAGCAAGCAGATGATCAATGCGAGGATTTGAGAGAGCTTAATGAAGATCATTCAGCCTCCCGCCAACAGGAGTGAGATACATCGCAACCTGATAAAGTCGTTCGTTCTCATTCGGATGATCGTTCTCGAATTGTTCGACTTGATCCATGGAGTCCATCAGGATCTTTTTTATTTTTTCGAGATTTTCTTCATTGAGTGCTAGCACGTAAACATCAGAGCGGCGTTGACGCATCGGATAAAGATCAAGACCGCGCTTGATGACATCTAGCGCCTTTCGGTGAAAAACATTTAATTTAAGATTTGGTACGCCATCGGTCGTGACGGCGATCATCTGACTTTGTACGACGTCATTATCAATCGTTCGTCTGATAAAACCTTCACGCATCAAGAAATCTAACGATTTCTTAATCTGCGGAATCGTCGCAATGCCGCCCAGTAGTCTGTGGATCACTGCAGGGTCTGGTGAAAAGCCTTTTAACCGGCAGGTTTCTCGCACATATAGGTTCAGCCAGTGATCAACGAGCTTGTTTTGCGGGCGCCTTGGGGGTTTGGTATTCGCGGCGGGTTTTTTTAAGGGTAAAGGTTCGCCGTCATCTAGCAATAACGAACGACTCATGGCCACCCATTGGTCGAGGTATTTTGTTTCTTGTGCAGTTAAATTAAGGAGTTGTCCAAAGGCATGGACTCGGTCCCGAGTGAGACCGCGAGTCCCTTTAGCGACTTGCGACACTAGTGTGGGTGAACAGTTCCCAATATCCTGTAGGCTGGTTCGAATGGAAAAATCTCGATCATTTTGGCGACGCCAATCCAGCATATCTGCCACAAATTGTGAGACAGACTGGTAGTCAAAAACGACTGGACGAGATGTTTCTTTATTCATCATACAAAAACTCAGTCATCCTAACCGGGAATATTTTGAGCATCTTTTCATAAAATACAACCTATTGAAATTACAGCATAAATTAAAAATATGGACGCTAAATAATTCTCCCCAAGTTTATATCGCCAGGTATTTAAACCGTGATTTTTGGTCAAAACTGTTTGCAGATGTAAACAGGGCAGGAAGGATTTACCTTGCTTCTGCCATCTCTGTCCACTAGGAAAAGCGGCAAGGGGTGCCTGTAAATGAACCTTCGTAAAATATTAGTCATCGACGACACTGAAGAATGCCGCAAGCTATTGTGCATGATGTTGCCCACTGTGTTGAGCAATATCGAAATTGTCGAAGCTGTCGATGGCGAAGACGCGGTCTCATTACTTGCAAAAACGTCAGATTTTAATCTAGTGATTTCTGATTATACGATGCCAAATGGTAACGGCGCGTTCGTCTTTAAGTATCTGCAAGAACAGGGGCTTAAGATCCCATTCATCTTGTTTACTGTGCTCACGGATTGTGACATGAATCAATTTATGGGTGATTCTTTTGTGGGTATTTCTCAGAAGCATGATTTAGGCTACCTGCAGTCTCTCGTGCGAAAAGTAATGGGTCGAAGTCAACAAATTAACTTGAATTCCGAATTACATACGATATAAGTCCCGTCTCGCATAAAGTGGACTTTTGTTTCCACTAGGCGATACGGGAGAACGAAATGTCGCGACCGGATTGGCTTGAGCAGCGCGTTAGTGCATTGACCTTGCTAGATGGAATTTGTGTGCCGTTCACTACAACTTTAGCGGAAACCTTGCTCCGCTTAAAGCAAGCACCCACTGCGTGTGCCATTGCTGTTACTGATGATAAACAAAATCTAAGTGGGATTGTTTCGGCAGAGAAACTATGTTTTGCGATCAATCAATTTAGCCCGCACGAAAATCTAAAAAAGCTCCAACTCCTCGAGCATTCCATCATTGACTCAAATGAGTTTATTTCAGTTGCGGTTGATCAATTTTCGAAAAATATTTCGCAATTTATTGCAGTCAGCGATGGCGGCAAATTTAAAGGATTTCTTTCCGCCAATCAGTTGCTTAGTTATGTTGCCAGACAAAACTCGACTGAAAACATTGCAGAGATATCGGCCATTTCAAATCAATTTGTAAGTTATGTAGCCCATGATCTTCGCAACCCCTTGTGTGTCGTTTCTGCGGTGTCTGGGCTTTTGGCTGAGATGAATAAAGAAAATGACCAAATTCGCAAGTACACAGATTTGATTCGACGGGCGTCTCGTCAGGCTTTACAGATTTCTGAAGGTTTAGTTCAGGTTGAGCGCTATGCTTATGCAGGGAAGATATTCTCGCAGGAAGTTCACCTTCAAGAATTAATCCAACAGGTTAGTGAAGAAAATTGTGAACTTGTCAGCTACCGTGGTCATCGATTGACGGTTGAACACTGTGATACCAGGACCGTAGTCCTCGACCCCTACCTCATAAAACGCGCATTGTTAAATTTGATAGAGAATGCGTGTAAGCATACTCCAGGTAAAGGAAATATCCGGTTGTCGGCTAAATGCCGCGGAACGGGTGACCAAGAAAAAATCGAATTTGCTGTGCGAGACGAAGGTCGTGGGCTCCCCCAGTCTACGGCTCAGAAGATATTTGAGCCGTTCATACAGCTTGAAACAGATAAGAAGGCGCTTGGTTTTGGTCTCGGCTTAACGATCGCAAAGCGATTTTCGGAATATCACGGTGGATCCATTCGTGTCGAAACCGTTGAGAATGTAGGAACATCTTTCATCCTGTCGATTCCGCTCTATTCGGAATAATCTCCGTCGTTCTTTTAATTTTCCTAATGACTGGCATACATGTTGCTTAAATTTTTGAGCGATATCGTAACCTGAGTTATGAGGGATAAATATTATGAAAGCATTATGGAGTGGCGACATTAACTTTGGTCTCGTCAACATACCCGTAAAATTATTCTCAGCCGTCCGTGAAAAAACAAAAAGTTTTCACTTGTTGAGTCCAGATGGCAAATGCCGCCTGCGTCAAAAACTAGTTTGTGAAAAAACCGGAGAAGAATTTGATTTTAAGCAGGCTATTAAAGGCTATGAACGGGCGCCAAATCAATACGTCTTGTTTAAGAAAGAAGAGTTGGCGGCTCTTCGGCCAGAGGCAAATTCGAGTCTTGAGATTTCTGACTTTGTCGAGATTGCAGAAATTGATCCTAGGCATTTTGATCGACCTTATTTCGTTGTTCCAGATAAGCGAAGCTTGAAGCCTTATAAACTCTTGATGGAATCGATGACGCAAACAGGTCAGGTGGCAATCGCTCGCTTTACGATGCGGAGAAAAAACTACCTCGCGGCCATCAGACCGCTAAACCATTCTTTAACGCTATCAATTCTGCGTTATCAAGATGAATTGCTTGCAGAGGATGATGTGCCAAGGTTGCCTGAGTTAA
Source organism: uncultured Polynucleobacter sp. (assembly GCA_964624705.1). Taxonomy (GTDB): domain Bacteria; phylum Bdellovibrionota_B; class Oligoflexia; order Oligoflexales; family RGVZ01; genus CAMDKS01. Next base: position 13,634 of record CAZUYQ010000021.1, on the reverse strand, counting down.
AGAAAGTTGCATTGTCAGCTAAGGAACGGCAAATGGGTGTACAGCTGATTGAACAAATGGCGACGCACTTCAACGCCGGAAAATATCGTAACGAAGATCTGCGGACAGTATCACAAGCGATTGCAAAAAAAGAAAAAATAAAAGGCAGCAAAAAAGTTGCCTCGGATAAAGACGTCGAATTGGAAGATCAAACTAACGAACGCGGCGCCAAAGTTATCGATCTATTTGAAGCCCTAAAACGGAGTGTTCATGCAAAAGACAGCAGCAAAAAAACCATCAAAAAAAGCGTTAAACTTAAAACGAACGACGAAGTCAGCGGAAAAAAAGCTAAAAGAACAACGAAAGGCCGTCGCATCAAAACTCGCAAGCCCACGCGTAGGGGCAAAGTTACGGCCGGGTGGAAAGCAGCGCGTGCAGGCTAGTAAGAATGACAAAAAACCCGCTAAGTTGAAACTTCTGCAGACCTATCAATCTATGCGGGATTTTGACGCAACTCCTGAGCCGAAAGGTGAAGTAGCGGGAAATCCTGGATATGCTTTTGTCATTCAGAAGCATGCCGCGTCACATTTGCATTACGATTTTCGCTTAGAGTGGGAGGGTGTTCTTAAAAGTTGGGCGGTGCCAAAGGAGCCGAGCATGGATCCTACGATTAAGCGCCTTGCAGTTGAGACTGAAGATCATCCGCTTGCATATAAGGATTTTGCGGGAGATATCCCAAGAGGTCACTACGGCGCTGGGCATGTTGACATATGGGATCAGGGCGTGTGGCAACCTCTAATACCGCCAGACGAAGGCTTCGAAAAAGGAAAACTTACATTTCGACTTCTTGGCAATAGGCTCTCTGGTGAATGGACGCTGGTAAGAACCAAAAAATCAGCTAATAAGCCCCAGTGGCTTCTGATGAAACATAAAGATAAAGATAACTATCAGGGAGCTAAGGCGGCGATTGGTCACGAGCCTGACAATGTCGCGAAGCCTCATTTAAAAGCTCCCGAGTTCCATCCCGCACTATGCCAGCTCGTCGATGAACCACCGACTGGTGACGGATGGATTCATGAAACAAAGTACGATGGGTACCGCCTGATAGCTGTGAAACACAGCGATGCTAGCGCGGTTCAGTTGATTACCAGGAATCAATTGGATTGGTCGGCTAAGTTTCCAGACCTTGTGAAGGCATTAAATAAAGTAATGAAGACTGGTGATGTCTTTGATGGCGAAGTGGTAGTTCAGAATTCAAAAGGCCGGAGTGAATTTAGGCTTTTGCAACAGGCTATTAGCCACAAGGAAACGGGCAAAGCTGAATTTTTTGTGTTCGATATACTTGCGCATCAGTTTGATGATTTAAGGCAAGAACCGCTCCGCAAACGCAAGGAAATTCTAGATCAAATTTCGAAGAAGTGGCCCCCAAAAGGCAGGGTCAAAGTGTCGCTTTGGAGTGAGGGCGGCGTCGAAAAATTATATAAAAATGCCTGCCGGCTAGGTCTTGAAGGGCTTATTTCGAAGAAGTCGGATGCTCCCTATCCGGTCGGCAGAACTAGGGACTGGGTGAAATCAAAATGCCATCAATCCGAAGAATTCTTAGTCATTGGTTATACGGAACCAGAAGGCAGCCGCGAGTATTTCGGTGCATTACTGCTAGCGCAAAGAGCGAAAACGGGTGAACTTATTTACCGCGGCAAAGTCGGAACAGGATTTAATGATGAAGACAGCGTCAGTCTGTTCAAGCGCCTTTCAACGTTAACGGTTCGCGATAATCCTACAGGCCAACTGTTGCCACCTATTTCTAGAAATACAAAAATTCACTGGGTAAAACCTGAGCTCGTGGTCCAGATTGAATACACGGAACAGACTGAAGTGGGAGTGTTGCGTCATCCATCTTTCATCGCAGTAAGAGAGGATAAGGAACCCACTGAGGTAAAAATCGAAAAACCACTAACTGTGTCTAAAATGACTATGAATCTAGAAATCTCGAGTCCTGATAAAATTATGTATGAGAAATCTCAGACCACGAAACAGATGCTGGCGGAATACTATCAAAAATATGCGGAATGGATTCTACCTTTTGTCGTTAAGCGTCCTCTTAGCTTAAAACGCTGTCCAGATGGTGCCGGCAGAGCGTGTTTCTTTCAGCGGAATGATCATGGAAGTTTTTCTTCTGGGCTTCATCACAAGAAGTTGAAAGATGCGAGTATTATGTGGATTGAAGATCTGAAGGGGCTTTTGACCTTGGTGCAGTTTGGTGTTTTAGAGATTCATACTTGGGGTTGTGGGATAAGAAAAATTGAAAAACCAAATATGATTGTGTTCGATCTCGACCCGGGCGAAGACACGAAATTTTCGGAACTTATCGAAGCGGCAAAAAATGTGCGAAATTTACTTAGTGCATTGGATCTTCAATCCTTCGTAAAAACATCCGGAAAAAAAGGCCTCCATATTTGTGTACCTATTGAGCCAGTCCAGTCTTGGGAAGAAGTCAAATCATTTGCAAAGCAGGTTGCTTTGGGTTTGGAAAGTCATTTTCCAGAAAAGTATACAGCGAATGTTAGTAAAGCTCACCGGCGTGGAAAGATCTTTATTGATTATCTGAGAAATCAACGAACGTCGACCTTTATTGCCCCATACTCAACTCGTATTGCTGATATACCAAGCATTTCAATGCCCATACCCTGGTCGCTGTTGTTCGATAAAAAGTTGAGGAATGCGAGTGAGTTTACAATAGATTCGAAGATTCTTTCGCCTGATGAAGCGTGGCCTGGTTTTTTTGAAGTGGAGCAGACTATCTCTAAGAAGCTTTTTGATCATTTAGCGGAATGGACCAAAGTGGCGTAGCAAATTTGGATGTGGTGTCGTCAATTCCATACAATAAAACACATCTTAGCCTCAGAATGACCGAGATTCGTCTCAGAATGGACGCGTGGCATGTATCTTGCTCGTAGTGCAGCACTTCCAAGTACTACGTGCAAGTATAGCGGACCAGAAAACTTTTCAGGAGGATCGATTATGAATTTGAAGTTGGTATTTACCAGTTTGTTAACAATAGCGACTATATCGGGATGTCAAACAACGCCAAAAGTGGATAAACTTGATGATTCGTCTGATGTAACTGCAGAAATAGCAGCACTTCAACAAAAAATTGCAGCGGCAGAAAAAGATCAGCAAAACGTTTTGGCAACGAAAAGTTTTGATGAAGCTCAGCATTATCTTAACGAAGCTATAGCTGAGCGTGACAATGGCTCTAATAAAGATAGCCTCCGTGCTCTAGAAAAAGGAAACGCATGGATTCGTGAAACGAATGAACTTGCAGCGGCAAAAAAAGAAGATTTTAAAGAAATTCTCGCGGCCCGCTCGCAGGCACTTGGGGCCGGTGCAGCGACCTACGCAGGGACAGAGTTGAAAAAGGCTGATGCTCAGTTAGAGAAATATACCGATACTAAGAGTTCGGCCAAATTTTCAGTAACCGAAAAAGAAAACCTCCAAAGAAACTATATTGAAACTAATATCATCGCACAGAAAAATCATTATTTGTCTGCTGCACGCGATGCTCTAAAAAAATCAAAAGAGGAAGGAGCAGCTTCGGCAGTGCCCAATACTCTAACGGAAGTCGAAAAGAGCCTACAAAATGCAGAAGTATTTGCCGATGGTAACTATTATAAAGAAGCTGAGTTTGCTCAGATGGCAAAAGGCGTAGAAGATAGCGCAAATCGGCTTCTAAATCTGACCCGAGAGGCTCAAGTTAGCAAAAATAAAACTCCAGAACAGATTGCTCTTGATAAAGAAGCGGCAGCAAAACAAATCGAAGCTAGTAAACAAGCAGCAGCAGCGAGTCAACAAGATGCAGCGCAAAAAGCGGCGATGTTGAGCAAAGAAACTAGCGCTGTCCAAGCCTACAAAACAAGTGAACAAAAAGAACTTGCCGTACGTGGCATGTTCGCTCCTAACGAAGCAGATGTAGTTCGCACCTCGGAAGGTGTTGTTATTAGGTTAAAAGGTCTAAAATATGCTTCTGGTAAATCAGAACTTACTGCTTCCGACTTTAAATTGCTTGCAAAGGCGCGAGATGCATTGCGCACTCTTGGTGCTAAGTCGATAGTTATCGAAGGACATACCGATGCGGTCGGCGGCTCGGCAAAAAACAAAGTGATCTCGGAACAGCGTGCTAAGGCTGTAAAACAATACTTTGAATCGTCTACCGATCTCAAAGGTGTTTCAATCACTGCCGAAGGTGCGGGTGATCAAAAACCACTATCGTCTAACAAAACAACTATTGGTCGTGCGCAAAATCGCCGTGTTGATCTTATTCTAAAAGAAACGGATGCCGGCACGCAAGCCATGTAATTGCACTCTCATTAGAACCCTCTGCTAGGCTTTGCCTCTCAGAGGGTTTTTGGGTAGTCATTATGACAAACACCGATTTTACAAATAAAAAAACGATGTCTAGCTGGTCTCGACGAATTCCTAGACTATGGATCTTAGGGAGGATTCTCTTAGTTCTTTTGATTATTCGCTTAAGCTTGCCTTATATCGTGCGTTCGTATCTCAATAAACAGCTTGAAACTATGGAAACGTATACCGGTCACATAGATGACGTGGGAATATCTTTGTGGCGTGGGGCTTATCAAATAGAAGGGTTAAAGATTCAAAAAAGAAAGGGCAATATTGGAGTGCCGTTCTTTGCCGTCTCGAACATTGATTTATCACTTGATTGGCGACGGCTCCTGCATATGTCGATTGTGGGCCGCGTAAAAATGACCAAGCCAGAGCTGAATTTTGTCGATTCGAAAGAACCCGCAAAGCAGCAGGCTGGTTCCGAAGAGTCTTGGGACGAGGTCCTTGGTCAATTCTTGCCGATTCGTATCGATTATTTTGGTGTGAGGGACGGTCGCATCCACTTTAGAAATTTGGATATCAAACCTCCGATTGACATCTATTTAACGGATGTTCAGGTTGATGCGACTAATCTTACAAATAGTCTTGAAGTGAGTAAAGATTTAGTAGCCCAGATCGATGTATCGGCTAAGGCAATGAATAAATCGCAGCTCACTTCGCATGTATCTTTAGATCCTCTGGCCAAAGAATTGGAATTCAATATGCGGATGAAAGTTCTCGGGCTTGAACTTGCAGCATTGAAAGATTTCACGCGGGAATACAGCAATATCGATTTTGAAAGAGGGACCCTAGATATTGTTTTGGAGCTCTCAGTGAGCAACAATAAATTATTAGGTTATATCAAACCCCTTTTTCGTGACTTCAAAGTATTGAAATGGCCTGAGGACAAGAAAAAAGGCCCTCTCGAGGTTGCCAAAGAAGCTGTTGTTGCCGCCACTATGCAAATTTTTAAGAACCAGCCTAAGGATCAGTTTGCGACGCGCATCCCAATCGAGGCGGAGATCCATGGAAAGGAGAAACAAACTAATATATGGCAGATTATTATGGGAGTATTGACAAACGGATTTGTCAAAGCATTCGTCCCCGTTTACGACGAAAAAAAATAGAGGTAACAGTGGCTGAGAAATAATAGTTTATTGCATTTTAGTCATCTTATTTCATGTAAGGCGGGTTTATTGACCCATAAACACCCTTGCGATACGATGAAATTGTAAAGATAAAATAAATTTTGAGTTATCCTTGCCCAATCAGGAGGAAGCGAAATGCCGTCTCATTGGGAGCTGCTTGGTCGGATTTGTATCGGAGCCATATTAGGTGGTTGTATTGGCCTCGAACGAAATCTTCATAGCAGACATGTGGTGTTGCGGACTCATATTGTCGTCGCTATGGCATCGGCATGTTTTATGATTGTTTCATGCTATTTTGTGATGTTTCAGTCTTTTGGTGATCGCCAGATTGAAGTAGATATCTCGCGTATTGCGGCTTCGGTGGTGTCAGGGATCGGTTTTCTTGCAGGTGGTGTGATCCTTAAATCGGGTGCTACCGTGCAGGGCTTAACGACTGCGTCGAGTCTGTGGCTGGCAACAGCAGTCGGCTTAGCTTCGGGCGCTGGTATGCCTATTGAGGCCGTGGCAGTTGCAGCACTTGGGGTCGGATCGTTGGCATTTCTTCGAAAATTCGAGGAAAAACGCGAGAATTTCATTCACCGTGATGTTGCAATTGTCATCGCTGATGAACCGGATGGGATGGCTAATCTACTTGGAGCTGCCAGCGAACTTGGTGTTCGGGTGTCTGATTTTGATTATGGGCGACATATCGCCGATAACAAAATCACAATTAAGTTTGAGGCACATATTCCGGCGAAGATCGGAGCTGATAAATTTATTAAGCATTTGGAAGGACAGGCAGGGGTTCGCGAAGTGAAAGTGAAAATGCCAGCTTGAGAACGCTATTTCATAGCCGCGATCAGTTGATCTAATCCAATAATACCCTTCAATTTCCAAAGTAGGATGCTGCTTTTTTCCCATAAGAGAGCGATTGACGCGGATTTTTCATGAGGGCCATAAATTATGATCTCGCAGGCGGCTCGTTGATCTAGAAAACGGCAATCACCAAATTTAAAATGTCCTGCCAAGATTTGTTTTTGCCACTGCTCCCAGTTTTGTGGAGGAATCCCTAAAAGGGCAGGAATCAACATTTTTGCCGCATCTGAGGTATTACTAGACTCGAGAGGATGATTGTCCTTCGCAGACTTTAGGAAGAGCGGCAGAGTGGCTTGAAGCGTTTTAATCATGATTTGTTGTGTGGCAACTGCGTTCAGCGGTAAAGCGGTATCAACTTTTTGCCCAGATAGATTTTTAAGAAAGATTGGACTCAGTTGATCAGTAACCTGCGATGATAACGCCTGCCGATCGCAAGTCGCGTCCGTAAATCGCGGTAAATCTCTTAAAATGCCAATTTGCAGGATCACCGCGGAGATGATCGACTCCATAGACCTAGTGCGCATATAACTAGGATGCAAATGCTAGCAAATGCAGAAGCGAAACGGTGTCGCCTCAGAGCGAGACGACACCGTTGAAAAAAAGACGATGACACTTGTTCGACTTCAGAAGAGTACAAAACTTGAAACCCTTTGATTTAGCTTAAAGAATGGTTGTAATCGGTGTTGGCGCTGACGAAGAAGTCGAATTCTTGACTTCGCAGGTTTTGCTAACTGGATCGGTTGCTAAAGTGAGTTTGCCATTTTGAGATTTCTCGTCCGCAGTAAGATTGTAAGTGATCTCGATTTCATTGTTTGCGGCTTTAGCCATATTCACCTTGATGCCAACAGCATGGTCTTTATCGCTAATCTGAACTTCATCACTACTTGCATCGACATTTGTGACAGCAGTAAGGATGACATTGATCGAAGGATTCGCACCGGCTTGAAGAGCAAAACTGCTATTCAGGGATGCACGCAAATTTTGTTTATCGGCATCGGTCGCATTGATATCGGCGTTTGTTGTTAGTTTAAGAAGTTTTTGCTCAGTATTCGCGGATGCCGCAAATCCACCTTTGCCTGCTGCATTTCCTTGCTTACTGCTTGCTGTTGCATTGAAACCGACTGAGATCACAGCCGTGGTGGCATTTGCGCCAGCGCCGATTTGAGCAAGGCCACTTACGTTTGAGGGTTCTTGTTGCTGTGAGGCTGGGTTCTTTGCATTTTCAGCAGCTGCGTTCGCAGAAAGCTTACCAAGATCTAGTGTATATGAAACTGCAAACTGCTCGTTCGCCGCACCACGAGTGATGCCCTCTGGCAGCTCGCCATCAAATTGTTGTAATGCGCTCGCGGTTTCTTGCAAGCCGCTAGCTGCACCTTGGTACACACTATCAAGTGCTTTTAACTGACTTGCACAATCTTCGGCTTTAGGCATGTTATCTGAGATCCGTGTCTGACGGCTGTTATCCAAAAATGATTGAACACTTGCAGTGTTCAAAATGCTCGCGCTTGCGGTTGTTTTTTTAGCGGGTACAGAACGAACGCCTTTTGAGCCAAAATCTACCGATTTAACAGCGTTGCTTGCTTCCTTGAATTTCGCGCCGACTTCGGAACTGTTTTTTGCGGTGTTTTTGAAATCACCGGCATTGATCAAATCGAGACTTGGTTGTTGGACGCTAGGACGGCTTGAGCCCTCGTCGTTATCTTTTCCACAAGAAACAGTGAAAAGCCCGACACAGCTCAATGCAAGTAATAGGTTTTGGTTTTTCATCGAAAGATTCCTTTGTTTTAATAGAAAATTCAACTAAGGCCCTGTATGTATCAGACTCAATTGTGATGCGTCAATTTGATTCGATACGCATATTTGTTAAAGATTTTATGTACTTAATCTCGATTTGGTCTCCATTAAGGGTATATATCCATGCTTCATGTTGTTATTATAGGCGCCGGTTTTGGGGGTCTTGCTGCTGCGAAGGCTTTAATTTCAGCCGGTTCCAAAAAAATAAAATTAACTGTCATCGATGAAAAAAATCATCACTTGTTCCAGCCACTTCTATATCAAGTAGCACCGGCGGGATTGAGTCCAGCTGAAATTGCGGCGCCCATTCGTAGTATTTTATAAGCTG
>CAZUYQ010000021.1:958-5125 GCA_964624705.1 uncultured Polynucleobacter sp. | reverse complement strand
ATGGCGGTGCTGATATTTCTTATGATGTTTTAGTTTTAGCATGCGGTGCAAGCCACAGTTATTTCAGCCATCCCGAATGGGAAGACTTTGCTCCAGGTCTTAAAACTCTAGAACAAGCGACCGAAATTCGTAGGCGTGTGCTTGAAGCGTTTGAAAAAGCGGATGCGACGCAAGATGAAAAACTTCGCCATGATCTGCTGACTTTCGTGGTGGTTGGCGGTGGACCTACAGGAGTAGAGTTAGCGGGGTCTCTTGGTGAGATCAGTAGGCAAACTCTTGCTAAGGACTTCACGCGTATTGATCCTTCGAGTACGCGAATTATTTTGATCGAAGCCGGTAAACGAATCTTACCGTCCTTTAGTGAAGATCTCTCTCGTCACGCGGCGCGTGACTTGGAAAAGCTCGGGGTGACAGTTTGGACTTCTAATCGTGTGTCTGAGATCAATGCCGATGGCGTGCGGTTTGGTAGTGAATTTGTCGCCGCAAAGACGGTTCTCTGGGCTGCGGGTGTGCGTCCATCGCCTTTAGGTAGTTTGATTGGCGGAGATTTGGACCCGGTAGGACGTATCGAAGTAGATCCTTACTTACATGTTCTGCCGCACAATAATATTTATGCGATTGGGGATATGGCTTCTTTTGCCGATAAGCTTCTCGGCAAACTACCTGGTTTAGCGCCAGTTGCAATGCAGCAAGGCCGGCATGTTGCTCGAAATATTCTTGCTCAGTTAGATGGAAAAAAACAAACACCTTTTGTATATGTCGACAAGGGCCAAATGGCGACCATCGGCCGCCGCAAAGCCGTGTCTCAATTTAAAGGCATTAAAATGTCAGGCTTTATCGCGTGGTGGGCTTGGCTTGTGATTCATATGTACTATCTAGTCGGTTTCCGAAGTAAAGTTTTGGTTTTGATTCAGTGGATTAGTAGCTATGTGTTTTTTAAACGCGGTGCTAGGCTGATCACCAAGCATCAATGGAAATTAAATTAGTAATAGAAAGCTCACAATGCCGAGTTGTATCGCCCGTGATGGCGGCGATGGCGCAGACGAGTAGTATAAAGCAAGAGTTTTTACGGCTTTATTGTCGGCTCTATTTTGTTTTTTGACATTTCTTTTAGATATTCGATGATATCCCCGATCGCTTCCTCGCGTTTGGGGATATCTGCATTTAGGCCAGGCATTGTTGTTTGCCAGCGGACCGAGGTTGGATTTGAGATCCATTTTTTAAGGGCCGCCGCCTGCCAGTATTCCGTGACGTTCATAGGATAATTTAGTTCTGCCGCCTTACCACCACCTTCACCGTTGATGCTATGGCAATTTAAGCAGTTTTTCCGGAAATGGAGAAATCCACGTTTAACGGCGACAGATGGTTTCTTACCAGGGTAAAGTTTTGGGAATCTCTCGTTGAACTGAATCAGATCCACGCTGACCACTTGATAAGGAATATCAGAGGCTCCTTCGAGTTTGAGGGCGTCTGATTTTAGGTTGTCCCAGATCAGATAATAAGGTCCAAGTGATATTTTTTCGTTGTTTTGTAGGGTGTTCACCAGTTCGAAGGAGTCCGTTGCGGTTGCAGGAAACGCGAGACCCGCGGTGTAGCGAAGAAATTTTTCGGTTGGGATGGACGGTTGATAGCCATCGCTACAAGTAAATAAGATCTCTTCTGCTTCACGCCACTTCGCACCGTAAACTTTATCTAGCAGTTGATTAAAGGGTAGAACGCTGTAAGTCCGCTCTTTCTTTTCATGAGGCTCAAAGACTGTCCATGTTTGAGGAGTTGAGGAGGCTTCGAGATTAGTTTGACTAAGCTTCTGGACCTCTTTGCCATGGTCTTTAAAAGTTACTGATGTTGCAGGTTGAGCTGCGAATGCAGCTGACGTGAAATTAAGAAGTGCGAGTACCTTTAAAAATTTCACCTAATCGATCTCCCGTGGGGTTGCAGCTATAAATGTAGATTCTTCACTCCTGCGAGGCTCAGAATGACGAGCCTTCAATTCAGAAATGACGCAATATCTCAGAAATTTTCATCTTCGCTCTCGCCGGATTTATCTTTAAAGTCCGCGTCATCGCCTTCTTGTTCCTGCAGTTTCTTTCCTGCGATATGATATCTGTCAGATGCCCAGGCAGTAAAATCACGGTCGCGGCATCCTTCCGAGCAAAAAGGTCGAAATGGATTCGTTGGGCTAAACAAAGTCATCTCGCCGCAGAGCGGACACTTGGATTGGAACTGTTTGATAGTCGAACCGCCATTGCGCGAGTCGCTGGTCATTTGTTTGCCTTTCTGAAATTAGCGGGTGAAATATAATTGGACTGAGTCCATATACCAATTTTAGCATCTTTTGCTAGTTTTTCCGCGTTCTCAAATTTTTTGCGGTCAATGCGTTTGGTTTTACCACGGTAAACTTCTGCATAGCCTTTTTCTACCATCAAGAGGTTAACGCTCTGGTTGTCGAGAAAGATCTCAACGACGGGTCGATTATAAGGATCGAGATCAGCCTGAGTGATCATGACATCTTTATCTTGAATCGTCTTATTGATAAATTCTTTGGCGGCCTCACCCATGGGTTGACCACCTTTCCGCAGCCGTTTTTTTGCTGTCTCCGGTGCGTCGATTCCAAATAAGCGGACATTGAGCCACATACTGCGATCGGCCACGCTAAGTCTGCAAGTATCACCGTCACTGCAGTAATACACGTGCGCTTTTGTTTTACTGCCGGAACCTTCTTCTTCGGTCGCAGCTTGAGCTATAGTTGACGCCGACACAGCAGTCAGAAATAAAATAAATTTGAGAATCATAATGCGAGGCTCCCTAAAAATCTTAGGGATATTAAGCCAGTCGCAGGGACGCATAGCAAGAGCGAATTTATAAAAATTTTTAGGTCAGTCGATACCGGAAATAAAGCGATTTATAGCGATTTTAGACTGCGTCTTCGAACGCGATCTCTTCATCGAGATCAGCAAAGCTATCATCGATATTGTGAATGAGTTTATCAATCGCGAGATTGATTCCTTTGATATGATTTCCGCCAAGGCCATGAACATCGACGGTTTCTTCCTCGAGATAGGTTTCACTCAATGGGCCCTGCGGAGGTGGAATGGTCGTGACAGGTGGAACCTGTTTGATCTTAGGGGTTGGAGCCGCAGCAGCGACCGACGCAACAACGGGGGTTTTCTTCTCGTCTAATCCAGATTTTGCCGCGATTCGCTCGAGACCGACGAGCTGACGGACGGCTTTACTAAAGCCGTGGCTGGATTTCTCTACGGATTGTTCCAGCCAGAACTTTGCTTGGGGTAATTTGTTCCACTTTTTGAAACTAATCCCCATATTAAAGCTTACTTTTGATTGGAGGTCATTGTCGGCTAGAAATGAGAATGAGATTAAATAATATTTTAGGGCTTTTTCGAATTCGCCGGAATGAGCTAGCTGAACGCCTAAATTGTTAATGATCTTGGCAATCGACGGTTCGGCGTTGGCAGCGGAATTTTGTAAACTCACAAGCTGGTTAAATTCCTTAGCGACGGTGATACCAATCTTTGCGCGCCAATCGTGCGCGTCAAGTCCTAGTGCTTTTTGAAAATGTTGAATCGCAGCTTCTGGGTTTCTTAGTGAGATTTCGACTTCACCCATAAGAGATAGTCGGTCGATATTTTTAGGAGCTAAGCTATAGGCCTTTTGGAGAAGTGCCATCGCATTTTTTTGTTTGCCTTGTATGCTAAGTAGGCGGGCTTTCCCACTTAAAGCAGGAAGATAAGCTGAATCTCGTTGTAAGATGCTATCGTAGAGTTCGCCCGCTTCCTGGAGACATTTATGTGACATAAAATGTTTTGCAGCAATCATAGCGAGTGGGAGAGGATTCGGTGATTTTGCTAAGATTTCTTGGATCGATTTGACGGCAAAACTCGCGTCGAGTTGGGCGCGGTTTAAGGCGTCGATAACCGATTTTTCGCTCTGAAAATACCATTTCTCTTCCTGAATGAGAGATGTAATAGCTTTCTGAATATCTCTTTGTTGGACAGGTTTTAAGATGGGGGACATACACTGAAAATCCTGCAGTCCACGCATTTCATCTTGCTTTAACTGACCTGTGGTCAAGATGACCGGTAAGTAAACAGTCTCCTTGATGCGACGTAGACGCGATAAGATAGCTAGGCCTGAGGTGTCTCCACCGAG
>CAZUYQ010000021.1:0-948 GCA_964624705.1 uncultured Polynucleobacter sp. | reverse complement strand
GTATTCACCCCTTATAAACGCGTCAAATCCTTCGTTGCCATTGCAAAAAATATCACATTGGTTCACACCAAGGCTAATGAGTGCGCGTTCTGCAATTTTTGCCGCCGCAGCATCGCCATCGAGGATAGCAACTTTTACCGGAAAGCCTTGAGCGTTCAATTTAGCTGTCATGGCATAAGCCTCATATGATTGGCGACCAGCTATTACACGGCTTTTTCAGAGGAACTCGGCTCATCGGAATCTAGGTTATCAATAATGCTCTGCCAGGCCTGACGTTCTTCGATTTCGCTTTGAATAATTTTGACGCCAAAACTAGGTACGCCGGCCGGAGTGCTGAAGCGTCTCACGATTTTACCCAGACAACCAACTGTACGGTTGCTAGGATCGGTTGGATGTTGAATTTCCATTTCAAGGATCGTATTGACGGTAAAGGGCGAGCGACGTGAATCCTTCCAACCCAGAAGTAATCCTGAGGTCGAGACATTGGCTACTGGCATATCGAAGGAAATTTTAGTGCCGATGGTTCTTGCCGAGACCTGAAGACTCGGCGCCTTATAGCGAGGTGCGGGGGCACCTTTTTTATGACTATCAACTTCTAAAGTAAGCGCAATCTTATCATTACTCGCAAATGGCGTCAATTATGCTTTCCGGCCCCCATGACATTGCGGCTCTATCTAATGGTCTAAGCATAATCTCGATTGATTTTTCTGGGACGTACTTATCAATACGTTGCTCGCCTTTCCGCGCCGTGGTTGTTATGCGCTGAGTATAGAAAAACACGGTCCTCACTCCCATAATTCGCTTTCTTGGTTTTACAAACTCTACTACCGAATCTTCCTATGACAACTGATTTTTTTCGTTTCGGGCTGCATCGGCTGAAGAGTGTCGCGCTTAGGTCAGTTCCGCCAATTTTGACGCCCAGCTTGATGAGGTGAGTTTTGGCGCTGT
>CAZUYQ010000020.1:49981-52134 GCA_964624705.1 uncultured Polynucleobacter sp. | reverse complement strand
TGGAGCAATACATATGGATGCAGATAGAGGGCTCGCACAATTTGATCATCCAAAATGGGGAACAAGATTCACCTTTGGGTTTGAGTATCCGGTTGTTGAACAATCGATGAAATCATCGTTCTTTATTCAAGAAACCATGATTAGTGGTCTCGGTCGTGCAAATCAGATTGCTCATGATCCTGATCTATTTAATGGTACGTCGTTGTCGTTTGGTGCAAGGATTTGGATCTAACCCTATTGCTAATGCGGGATCGGCATTTGCTACTTGCCAAAACCGTTGCTTTGATGGCTGGTGTCGTGAGTGCTGCCCCGGAGCTCGTTGTACCGTTTACCCGGATCCCAATGTGTGCGGCGGCAGGCCTCGAGGAAAGTCATGTATGGCTCAGTTAAGAGTTCCCGGTTGCAAAGAGCAGACAGACACATTCGTGGAATAGCAATCCGGACAATCCGGGAGGAGCGCCTGTAAAGGTCCGCAACTACACCTAAACGTGATAAAATTCTTTTACATTGCAAAGTAAAGTTAGATGACCGAGCCGAGATCCCCGAAGCGGCCGACTAAAATATTTTGATTAGAACGATCCGTTTGGAACCGGTCCAGTGAGCCAGCTTGAGCGGTTCTGCTGTTGATAGCGGGCAAAAGGCATCAACGATGCAACGCCGGTGTAATTCTTTCAAAATCACGGTGTTAAACATCCTTTGGTTGCAGGAGGTCGTCTTTTCTCCTAAGGGTGACAGGACATATTTATAACTTCGAAATCGCATCCTGACCGACTCGCAAATGCTCTTGGTGTTAAGCTTCAGCAGCTAACTCATCCTAGGGAAACCAAACTCTGATAAGATGAATGGGATTGTGCACATTGAGCCCCGCCCAAAAACTTTCCGCAATGGTACTTGGAAGAGGACGATACATACCTGTGATAAAGGCGATCAAACCTGTTACTCCTCCGATCATAAGCGGCAGGACCGCAAAGAGTGCAGCTCCTCCACGCGCATCCCCGTTGTCGGCCGACAACAACGTAGCTCCGCCTAGGAGTGCTACAATGAGCGCGAGCCAAGGCAAAACCCCACCGAAAACCATCACCCACATCCTCGGGTCGATCAAGATCGCAAGACCGCTCGGAGACCAATACGCACTGAGAAGAATCAGTGTGCCGATTGTGAAATTCATATTGTATCGAACAACAACCACGTCGATGAAAATCGCTAACAATAGAACGCCAACACTTACCAATATCGAGTTCATATCTAATCCCACGTTTTCGAATATCATTGACAATGCGACATCCTTCATCTGCGGTTGTCCATGAGCATGGAAGGCAATCTTGCAAAGACTATAACATAGTCGTGATTTATATTCGATACCAGGTGTTTTAATGGTCGTGTTTCGGACTGACGCACTCTCAAACATAATCGTTGCCTCGTCGAGCGCTCCGAGTTGGGCATTCGGTCGACTTGTATAACCCTCAATGATTCTATGGTAGGCGGTGCCACTGACCCAAATAATTTTCCTCAGCATACAGACCCTCTGTAGCAAATCGATTTGGCCCAGCAATAGTCGATTTGCAGAACGAAACGCCACTGCGTTCACCGTCGCGATGAAGACCGGTTTTCGCGTTAGCGAACTGCTTAGTATTCGCGTCGGTGATGTTCTTCTGCATCTGTAAGCGCACAACAACCTGCCATCAATAACCCTATAAACTTATGGTGAATCGGATTGTTGCTAAATCAGCAAACGGTGCCTTAGCATTTCCCGCCCAGTTAGCGTGGACCATCCTAACTGTGCCTCTCTTCCACAGCATTCCACGCTTTGTTTTTAGACCATCCTTATTTAGTCTTGCGACGATATCGTCCCAAGGAATGCCTTTGCGATCTCTGAGATCAACAATGATCTGTGCAATTTTCATTTCCTTTTTGTCCTCAACCAGCTTCCTATCCACCAGCCGTTTTCCAAATGGCACATGGTGAGGGAACCGGAAGTTGTCGTCCGAGCCACCCTTTCCGGGACAATTTCGGAACTTCATCAGCGACAAGCGTCCCAATACAGCCGCCTTCGAATGGCCATATCCGCCAGGGAATCTAACGGAAACTGGTAACGAAATTCAAGCTTTCCATCTTTTAGAGTGCTGCTCGATAAGGCTGCTGGTTCCTATAAA
>CAZUYQ010000020.1:43155-49971 GCA_964624705.1 uncultured Polynucleobacter sp. | reverse complement strand
GCCCGTATCTTTCCACCTTTCTCGTTTCATCGAACCAAATGCAATGTTAGATAGGTCATACGTCCTTGTTCAGCAGGAGCAGCATAAGATGGCTAGTAGAATGTTAACTTCAGTTACACTGTTTTTATTTTCTGCCGTAATTCTATCTGAACCTTTATTGGCTCAGAGTAGATTCAAACAAACTCAGCGGTCTCCTGTCTGCGTGCCGGCGGATACAGCACCGCAACCAAACGAAGAAGGTTATGTATTACTTCCCGCAGATAGAGGAATCTCACCACAGCTTCATTGGATGCGAATTAAGTCTAAGACTCAACCCCCGAAGGGCATAGTTTTTTATCTCGCAGGTGGCCCATGGCCCACATACCCATTTTTACCATTGGCCGCAGCTTTTCAGGAGATGTCCTTTCCGGATAAAGATGTGATTCTCTACGACTATCTTGGAACAAATTGCTCAGCACCGTTGTTGCAAAATGCCGTATCCCTAAAACCATTTATACCTCATCTCACAATTGAGGGAATGGCCCGCGACTTTATTGCACTTAAGAAAGAATTGGTAGGAGACAGTAAGGTCGCGCTTATCGGCGGTTCCTTTGGCGCGATGTTAGGTGCGCAAATCATCGCAACATATCCAGATTCAGTGGAAAAGGCGGCCCTTTTTTCAGGAGATCTTACGAGCGACTGGCTGGCAAATGGGTGGTTGCGTTTTGACAATATCATTCAAACCATTGGCTTGAAAAAACCAAAATTCTCCCAAGACATGCAGCAACTTCTTGATAATGCCTCCGTCGGATTTCTGAAAATTAAAGCTCAAAACAACTGGCTGGTGCTAACGCGGGAAGATGTTGAGACTATGATTTGGCTTTTCGCATCCCAAAATTCCGCAGAGCAGTTGCAGTTACCAGATTTGGTGGCTAAGGCTCTCACTGGAGAAACGGCTTGGCTCGAAAAAATTTATGTCGAGGAGTATAGACCCTTCGTTGATCCCCTCCCGGTAACTCCACCACCTACAACGATCTCGGCTGTCACCAATTTTTATCGTTGCAATGTATTTCATACAAAGAGTGCTCGTCTAGCTTCACTTGAAAGTGACGTTGACGGTCGTTTTCTTAAGTTAAAAACACTTGCACGCATTTGGGATCAGGCTTGTAAAGATTACGATGAGCTGGGTGAATTCCCGTCTATTGTCAAACCTCGGCAAATAACGAATGTGCCCGTGCTGTCGTGGGTGGGGGATCAAGATATGTTTGACCCTATCGGTAGCAAATATCGATTTCAAAATTTGAGTTCGGTTCTTCGCTTTGAAATTATCCCGGGATGGTCCCACGATTTTGGGCCCGAGCCCAATATAGGTATCTCAAAAGTTGGACAAATGATTAAGGACATTGGCTTATAGCATAGACCTAGACATGAACGGAAGGTAAAGATGACTGGTTATCGCAGCCTCAAATTGCGGAGCTAGTCCAAGTCCCCCCCCCTAGCATCAGTGAAGATTTAACACACATATTTCACGAAGGCGAAATTCAGCCAGAAGCAATTATTAGAAAATTCCGAATAGTTCAAACCGAGGGCAAACGCCAGGTTGAGCGACTCGTGGACCACTATAATTTCGAGGCTATTCTTGCCGTTGGTTACCGCGCGAAATCAAACCGCGGCACACAATTAAGCCAGTGGGCCACCGCTCAATTGAGCGAATTACTAGTCAAAGGTTTTGTGCTGGATGATCGTCGTCTTAAAGAATGGACTTGCTATTTAAAACCACCGCCTGCAGGCAAAGGAGTTCCAGGTTCATCAGCACCCGGTGCAGGCCGTGGAAGTGCGTTTGGCTCCAGATCTCCTAATGCTAAAAAAGATTTTTGTACTAAAAGAAGCTCTGCATTAAGCCCTTTTTTACTCTCAATATCAACAGAGTTTATTTTTGTATGCGAAAGATTGGGTGCACAAAGCTTTGTAAGATTGTCTGTAATTGTTAACACGTTTTCAAGCAAACTGGCTTTATTGGCAAACCTTGTATCGCTCCGTGATAGAGCATCCATGACACTTGCATTTACGTCTTCATGAAGAAAACGGGCTTGAATATAACGCGCCGACTCCGTCGACTGATCCACTTTAGCCAGCATATAGCAGAAATCTGTCCTTACAGGGACTCTAGCGCTTGTGTTTGCCTGTATTTGCGTAATCATTAACTGAACGTAATGGGCAGCTAAACCAAGATCATACAAATAAACCTCACGCTCAGGAGCTACGGCTGCATTCGCAGTCGACGACATTGATCGTTCTTTGCACGATAAAGCCAGAAACAAACCGAAACTCACGACAGAAGTTTTTCCAATAAATCTCATACACACTCCTATAAAATTTGATTGTTCAGTGCCCTGGCCAAACCCATGGATTATTAGCCTCAAGAACTGGTTTTACATTTTGAAGCGTCAATGTTGCAGCTTTTAAACAACCAGCTTCCGTGCGATCACTTGTTGTTTCTATATTTGAAAGTTCGAGACCACCTTCACCAAGGCTTGATTCATAAGACAAGAAACCTGCAGGTTTTACATAAGTAGACGCGTACCACGACAATTTTATTTTACTCAAACGCACTATAATGCGGCTAGTCTGCGGCCAATTTTTGCAAAATCTCCGGCTCAGATCCAAAATACTCTCGTTGGTAAGAGGAAGTTTAATGTCTAGACTTCTGAAATTATTATAACCCCAGGTGTCAGGCCATAACGTAGGATGAGCATAAGAAACTTTACTCGTTGGATCGACATAAACTGAATCTAAAATGGGAAGCTCAGACCCATCGTGTACTACATTCAGTAACGAGCTGCCTTTTGACTTTGAGTAATTTGCTTGAAATATCGCACCAACCGCACGACGGGCAATGTTGCTATCCTGCCGATAAGTATCCCCAGACAACTTGGGGTAGACAAGACTAAAGATCGCCTCGTGAAACAGAAGCGCTACCTTGTTATCGGCATTCAAATTTTGCCAATAAGTCCTATTAATTCTGACTTCTTTGTCGCGGCGTACCGCTAGAGATATACGATTGCTTACATCAACCGTCGAGGTCCCACTCCAGGCATCGATCAACGACTGGTTCACTATGTACCAACCATGAGAGGTCATTGCTCCCCATATTGCGATGGCAAATTCACTGTGGATAGTTCCAATCTCTAGTAGTTTTAAAGTTACTTTATTTGCAACTTCTTCTTCAGCAAACGGACCTAAAGGATTTACATCACCAAGAGCTTTGATAGAGCTACGAATGCCTTGGTAATATGGGTGACCTACGAATACTGGATCAATGACGACGTTATTTTCGATTCCATATTCGACAAGATCTAAAAGATACGGTTTGCCATCGATCAAAATGCCATTGCCACCTGCGCCACCCTCGTCTCCGCCCAGTGCCAAGACCTGCGATGAACACGATATTAAAGCAGACATCACTGCGACTGAAATTATTCTAAAATTAAACATAATTTACCTCTCATCGTTCATAAGTGAAAATAATTGAGTATTGAGTGCAACCACAGTATTGGGAGAACGGCGCTGAGCAAGCTCGTCTGACAGCTCTCGTCGAAATGCAGCGAGTCGACTGCGAGCGTAATCAAAATCCTGAGTGTTCATAACAAATGTCGTAGAGCGCATATCGCGAGCGTCGAACGGACAATGATCTAATGCCTTTTCCGCTTTATGAATATAACTCCGAATAAAATCAGTGCATGCTTTTTCGTAACGAGTGTTATTGATCATCACTGGCTTATCGGAACGCAACCAGTGCTTATTTTTTTGCTGTTTTATCAAACCGGCAAATTCCAGGTCTTTTATAACATTTTGGGCCTGAACAAGTGGAACGGACATCCTTTTTGCAATCAACTTAGCAGAAAACTCGAGATCACTAAGCCTGACGTAGCTAAGCACTGCAAAATGTAGCCAAGACGCAATCTGCGAGAAATCCTCTACTTCAAGAAGTTGCGTATCCTTCGTGATACTCATACTTAATCCTGATGTCGCACCTTGCCGGCCATTATTTTTCGGGGCCGGTAGAATGCCTTGGATCTTCTGTAAGAATTCGGCCGTAGGAGTTCGCTTGCCGTTCATAACCAACGATACAATGGTGTGACTCATCCCAAATGATTTGGCAAAGGCCCGAATACTGTAGCGTTGATTACGCTCACATCGTGCGTGATATTCTTGTTTTAAAAGGGTAGCGATTTCCATAGTGGGCGCACTATAGACCATATTTATGAAATGGCAAGATCTTTGTTGCCAAAGTGGTTTCAGATCTGAAACCACTTGAAATTGCTGCATCGTTGCCGAATGACGTCGATGCAAAACGGGTAGGATTCAACAAACCGGCTATTCGCTAGTTGGTGACCAGACCCTCCGTTTCGGAGCAATAGTCGACCTTCCCGTGTTCTCTCCCGAACGGGTTCGTTATTATCGACCCCGTTATCGAGTATGGTACAATGAAGCGCTTAGTAAATTTAAGGAGAAACCTATGAATTATATCTTGCCATTTTTAATATTGATGACGTTGGCCGCCTGCAATTCCATCGGCAAACGTTCGGCAGGGGAGGATTCAGGCAACGGAGATCCGTATGCTCGTGTTTTAGGGTTTTGCTCAATCGATGTCGACCAACAATAGTCCTTTTGTCAAAGACTCAGAAGTCACATTTTCCCAGATCGCTACTAAAAATGTAGAAAACACCATCGGCATTCTGAAACTAACAACAGAACAAAGAGTGACGACCATCAATTTTGCAGTTCCAACGACTGTCGAGCAAAAGTAACAAAACGCAGCAAACCCGGACATTAATACTTTTTGCACTTCTTTGACAGTCCGTTGAAAATTCGACAATAGGTTCGCTGCCGGGAATTTTACTGGAGGCGGAAAATACGTTCCCGAACTCATCCGATACCAGATTTTGTAGAGATTATCTTTTAGATTTGTTTTCGAACTCTTCAATCAACTGACCATCTGCTCCACTGGTTGGCCCTTCCCAGTTCTCCGCATTGGTACTCTCTCCTTGTGTTGTTCACTAGAGCATCCCCCTTAACATCCGAGCGACTGGTTCCCGCAGTTCCACACGAGAACCTAGATCAGGTTCAGTTAACTTCTAATTAAAAATTAAAAATAACACTGCTGCCGTCAATACTCGTGTCTCGCAAGTGGGAGTAGCCAACGAAACAGAATGATCCAAAGGCACCCTTTAAGGCTTCTGGAGAGAGGCCCAGCAATGAATCATTGGCTCTAGCAAACTCAGACATAAAATCCTGACCATCAAACTTGACACCCATAATCTTGGACTTAGAAGGGACAAATTCAAATTCCAGAGTGCCCGAAATCCATTGGTCGTTATTATGATTGAAGGTTTTCGACGCAAGAACTTTAGAACTTCCGTCCTCTAAAAATCTGACCAGCTGAATAAGAGAATTCGGGTTTTGCCCAGATAGCTTCGCCAGCTTTAGAGCGACAAAACCACTTTCTTTCAGTCCAAAATAAAAACCAGTCGTCCCAGAAGACGAACGAATCTTAGTCGTTATCTTTATAGGTTTAGAACCTGAGAACGTCGTTAAATTAGCAAAGTGAAACCACTCGCAGCCATGATTGAGAGAGTGGCCCTCGGGACCGACCTGGATGGCGCCCGTCTGTGAAAAGTTAGGAACATAACGTTCCGTAACTTTTAGATTGACTGCCATAGCTGGTGAACTGGCCAGTAAAAATCCAAGTAAAAAACTCCGCATGAGTCGTCTCCTATGCTTCGAATGGTTAGTGAAACTCTGTGCATTATAACACATTTTAACCTCATGCTCTATGGCCCTGCCATACCCAAACATTCATATAAGACACTCTGCGCACTCCATAAGGTCAGCAATTTCAGCGGCTCGCGTGAGCCTAAACATCCTAAATCTCATGTGGTTACTAATATAACCGCTCCCACTTTCGATAAGGTCCAAATGATCGCCGCGATTTTTAGTAGGTCAATCCGAGCAATCACCGGTTGCTTTTCTTCCAGATAGCGTAGCAAAGGTTCGGCAGCGAGAATAAGACCGCAAAGACCCAACAGGTAGTATCCAGAAAAAATATAGCGCACTGACCATCTTGCGAAGATACTAAGCGGTAGACTCAAAACGAGAGCGCTGGTTGCTAAAAGTAGGAGAATTTTTCCCTCAAGATTTACATTTAGCTTTGGTTGACTAGAACGTGTCCGTTTCCATCCTAAATAGACAGTAATAATTCCCCAGGGCAAACTATAATAGAATAGCGCACCCAAATAGATTGCACCGTGCGTCCAGGTTCTCAGCAGGATACTTGAAATCGTGGAATGTTCTAGGGCTCTGCCCCAGAACTGTATGCGAAGATAGGGCAACCAAAAGGTGTCCCCAAAAACATAGAGGCGATATTTTTCAAACGCCGTTAGAAGGCCATACGCACCGCTGCCAAAAGCAAGTGCGCAGAGCGTTGCAGTTCTTATCCGCGCCTTTGGTTCTCCCAAAATAAAACCTGCAAGACCCGCAACTCCTACCAGTGGAATCACCATGAGGCCTTTAATCAAACCGGCCATCCCACCGATAACAATCAAACCAATAAAAACGACTGAAGGTTTTCTCGATACGAGAGAGATGGTATAAAGCATAGCCATCAGGCAAGCAAGCATCGGCATCTCTTGCACGGGACGCAAGACATACCAAAAGGACACCGGCATAATTAAAATGCCTAACACGACCAATGCTGATTTCTCGTATGAGGCAAATCTCCGCACTATTTTAAAAATGAATCCTAACGCCAATAACTGATACAAGGTCTCCGCGAGC
>CAZUYQ010000020.1:33404-43145 GCA_964624705.1 uncultured Polynucleobacter sp. | reverse complement strand
GAAGGCCGCATTGGCCAAGTATCCACGGTAGTACAAAAAAGCCCGGCGGGTGTTCGTAAAAATAGCGACTTTCAGGTGCATCAACAGGGTAGATCTTGTTGAAGTCATACCAGCCAATCACAAATAATTCTGACAAGTCACGGCTGGCAATGCGTTCTGCCATCTGGGCATAGAGTGTGCCGTCCCCATCGTTTGGAACGTAAGAGGATTTGCTGATCGCCATCCAAACAACGCCGAGTCCTCCAAGCCAAAATAGCAGCGTGCTCAGTTTTAAATTACTCATGTTGATGCCTGCTCAATTTTGCTCCAATATCCAGATCTCAGGCTGGACGTTATCTAACTTTTAACATTCTTCTGCTATATCGCAATCAAAACTGACAATCTTCTTCCAATCAGACAAATTACTGTATAACTAAACGATAGAGCTTCAGGTCATCGCTATCAAAAACTCCTCTCCACTCGATGGCTGGAGACCATCGGCTCTCCCTGAGAAATATTTTTGAATAATCTCACTTCTTGATACATGTTTAACGTGTCTAAAACCGGACGAAAAAAACTAAGAAACGGTGTGCCCGCTGCGCGCGCTCGCTCGTAAACCATTTCATGCTGAGGACGTTCGGCTGGATCGATAAGATCAAGCGGAAGCATAAAAGTCATAGCGAACGTCGAACCCGGTGCAAAGCTCGTTGCGATCTGATGTAAAGTATCAAAGTTCGCTTCCTTTGTGAGGTACATCGCAACCCCCGTAGAGGCTATGACTGCAGATCGGTTGACATTGAAACCGTTCATTCTTAGTTTTTCCGGCCACAACTCTCCTCCTTCGAAATCTACAGGAACGAAGTGTAAGCTTTCGGGAATAGCAAAACCCAGCTCTTTTAGACGCTGACGCTTCCATTCCTTTGTCTCGAGTTTATCAATCTCGAATACTTTTAATTTTGAAAGTATATCTGGGCGTCGCTGGGCAAATGTATCAAGTCCTGCGCCGAGAATGACGTATTGGTCTACACCTTGTAGGACTTGTTCTTGCACTAGATCCTCAATCAAGCGGGCTCGTCCCACAATCGACGCCCGGTAACCACGAGTTCCATGTGGATGCATATCTGGACGTTGTCGCCAGTCGCCACTGGGGGCAACAAGTTGCAATCCAACCTCATCGACAAATACATGTGGCGAGAGATCAACTTGAACATGCATGGCGCGCCAAAGCGCCACGCGTATCGCTGTGTGATCCGGTATGCTGGATGACTTATTCATGAAATTCCTCCAAAAAAAAAGCACGCCGCTATAAGAGGGCGTGCCTTTATCTTTAAACACTTAAAACATAACGACTCGAAATATTATGGATTAAATTGAATCCAGCATTTCCAGGTACCACCTTGAGCACTCGTCTTACCGCAATCCAAAATAACTTTACGGTCAGCGAAATAGCGCTTGCTTTCGTAATCGGTTGCCGAAACAACACTTGGCTCCGCTTTAATCATAGAACTAAGGCTTGCAACACCAAATAGCTCAGAAAATACCTGCCCATCATCGCCACTCAATAATGCTTTGATTTGCGAACCCTCAGTTGTTCCAGTAACAGTCGTCGGAGGTGGGGCTTTCATATCTTTGTGATCTTTAGCTACAAAGTTAATGTACTGCGTATCGATTGTAACAGTACAGACTCGGCTTTGTTGGTTAGCTTCACAACCAATCAATACAGCTCCATCACTAGAAGCATAGCCAACCTTATTGGTCCGATCACCCTTCAAGCGAAATCGCGAATAAAGACGTGATGCATCCAAACCGCCGAAACGGACGGTATGCTTAGTATCCGAAACAGTGAAAGTACCTGGCGTACGATTATTTAATGCATCTAAGTTATTACGCATTTTGACCTTACAGGCATAGGAACGGGCAGGTGTATCGCCCGCCAACCACCACCAGCAACCGATGGTCATCAATGATACATTCCTGCCGTCAACATTTTCAAGAAGTGAGGAAGTCGAGAGTTCACCAGATTTAGAATGGGTATCATTATCTTCGCCATGGAGTAATTTGTACAAGCTTCCTGCAGTATAATCTTCCCAGTAAAGGATTGTTCGTTCATCGTCATCGTAAAGCAAGCTACTATCAATTTTTAAACTTTCCCATTTTAACGGAATACTTAAATCACAGGTGGCACTTGTTTTGTTACAGGCGATATCAAGAGTTTTATCTTTATTAACATAGTGCACGAGAGATTTTGAAATCTTCTTACCAAATTCATTTTGCAAGTGCGCCTGTAACTTTGTGTCTGTGTAGTTATAAGTGACCTGAGAGTTAGCTGACACCGTGGCTTTTACATCCGCATTATCTTGCCGAGCGCGACAAGATGTGAATGCCAAAATTCCGACTAAGAACGAAATCACACCTTGCTGAATCATAGAGAAGTGCACTCCTTTAGTGTCTGGTGATAGGATGTCAAACTTTGATTTATAAATTGTCGCCTTACGGCAATAAAAAGGCAAGCTTATGATACTTTTGCCGACCCTCGTAAAAATGCTTGCTCGCGAAAAAAATATAGCGGGTACGCTATGTCCAGTACCCGCTATATTAATATCTCTACATCATCCAGTTGAGAATTAGTGAACCAGTTTTGGCGAAGTTGACCACTGTTTCATCGCTTCGTCCCCAGGTCGGTCTACATGCACTTGATTATCAACCTTCGTTACCCAACTAAGTGGAATATAGTGATGCTGCCCGTCTTTATCTTTTTTTAGTTTGATGACCTTATCTCCTTCCATATGATCCACTGTTGCGAACTGACCATTTTTGGAACATACGACTGGTGCTTCGGGTTTGATCTGGGTGCTATTAATCATTGTATCATCCTCCAATTGAAATTTATCTTCAGGATATCGATCCCATGTTAAAGCTGATGCATAAACAGTGCCAGCTTGTGGCAGTTCGCCTGTAATTCTATTGATTTCCGCGTCTTACCATATGCATGTTTTTCTTTTTTATTAAAAGTGATAGTAGAGCAGGCCATAGGTAACATTCATAGAATTGGATTAGGAAATCACCAGATGCCATCAATAAGTCGTATCTTTACTTCTTCACTTTTGATTCTAATTCTCATAGCCAGTTGTGGCCGTAGTCAAAAATCCGATTTACAAGATGATAGCGATATTCCTTTACCGGCAAATCATATTGAGCTTGATGCCAAGAAGCCACATCTCTCTAATTCAAAAATCGACGTTCAATCCTACGATGTCGATTTAACATTTCCGAGTTTTGCCGCTGGCGATGTCACTGCCAAAGATGTCGTTACTTTAAAACTCACGACGCCTAGCGACGACGTTCGACTCCATTTCAACAAAAACACAATGATGGTAGCCGCCATTAAATCTGGGAATCAATCACTCGCATTTCAAGTGATCACCGGGATCGCAGGGTCTCGCGGACTGACAGGTGATGTTCTAATTATAAAACTAGGACGTCAAAAAACAGCGGGCACGATTATTAAATTGGAAATTAGTTATATAATAAAAGTCACCACGCAAAGTAGCTTAGGACTTATGTTCCGTTCCAATTACGAGGGATCACCAATATTTGAAACTCGCAATTGGCCTTATTACGCAAGGTTCTGGCTTCCGAGTAATGACCACCCTGCAGACACTGCGACATTTAAAGTAACATTACATGTTCCGCCGTCTGCAGTGGGCGCAGCCAATGGAAAGTTACTTGCTGGATCTCTTAAAGAGGGCGAGGGCACTCAAAGCGATGGTCTCCGACTCTTTCGATGGGAACAACCGACGCCGATTCCAACCTATGGCGTTAACATTTCGGTCGGTGAATTAGACGTATTAACAAGAGACATCTGCTTTGATCATCAATCATTGACTGATCGGTTTAGTGAGTGTGCGACCGCTGCGCATAAGATTCCATTTGTTTATTATATTCAGAAGAATAACAAACAGCGTCAAAATTTTTTAAAAGCTAGCGACGCTGGTTCACATTCCCTGGTTTTCTTTTCTTCGCTTCTCGGCCTTTATCCCTATTCAAAGTTAGGTTACGTGACAGCACCTCACGCGTTCAATATGGAAAGCGTTTCGCTGATCGTTATGATCTCGCCAGAAGCTACGGTGCATGAAGTAGCGCATCACTGGTGGGGAAACACAGTGTACATCGGGCACTGGGGGGATTTATGGATAAGTGAAGGCTTTGCAACATATTTTACTGGCCTGTATGATGAGTTCAAGACAGGCAAGAATACTGCTTGCACTCAAGCGGGCGGTATTTTAAACGCTTCTCCCGACACTGATCCTCTAGCGATTTTTAATAATACCCCATACTGCAAAGGTGCGGGCGCTATCAGAGACCTCCGTGATCGGATGGCTAAATTAGCTGGTGTTTCTTCGAAAAGCCTTGAAAGTAAGGCTATATTCTATTCCCTCGCACGAAAACTATATGCCGATTTTAGGTTTCGCCGCCTAACTACGCCGATTTTCCATCAATGGCTCAACCAGAATATCAAACCAATCCTGGCAGCGAACGGGGTCGAGATAGACGAGACTGCAGCTGCCGAGATGGTAATGGAATGGAGTGTACAGTGGTTTCAGCAACCACTTTAAATTAGACGGGTGACGGATTTAGTTGTGGAAAACCACTTTGATGCCAGTAGGGATAAAGTAACTGTGTTTTACTCGCCGCATCTAATCTCGCTACCTGCTCGGTCGTCAGTTTCCAACCGACGCTAGCGAGATTTTGTTTAAGTTGTTGCTCATTGCGAGCACCAATGACAACATTGCAAACAGTTGGTCTACTAAACAACCAATTGAGAGCAACTTGTGCGATAGATTTATCTACCTCTTTGGAAATTTCATCCAAAACATCGACAACCCGATAAAGCAGTTCTTCCGGCACAGGAATAAAATCACCAAGCTGAGCGACACGACTGTCAGCTGGAGCAGGTGTACCACGGCGAACTTTGCCAGATAATTTTCCGCTAGCCAGCGGACTCCAGACGACAGTTCCCACTTTTTGATCGATGCCGAGAGGCATAAGCTCCCACTCAAACTCGCGACCGACTAAGGAATAATAAGCCTGATGGGCTACATAACGTGCCCAGCCATATTTTTCGGAGATACCTAAGGACTTCATTAAATGCCAGCCAGAAAAGTTCGAACAGGCGATATAACGAACTTTACCACTACGAACAAGATCGTTTAGCGTACTTAGCGTCTCTTCAATCGGTGTCGTAGCATCAAAACCATGCATATTGTAGATATCGATATAGTCCGTCTTAAGCCTGCGCAGGCTTCCCTCACAAGACTCGATGAGGTGATGGCGAGATGATCCGTAATCATTTGGTTTATCGCCAAATGGAAAGGTCGCTTTTGTTGAGATGAGAACTTTATCACGCCGTCCAACCAGTGTAGATCCCAAGATCTCTTCCGCGAGTCCGCGTGAATAACCATCGGCGGTATCAAACATATTCACGCCATGATCGAGACAGACATCAACTAACCGTTTAGCTTCAGCTCCTTCGGTGCTCCCCCAAGCTTTAAAGAATTCGTTACCACCGCCAAATGTTGCAGTTCCAAAACTTAATAACGGCACCCGCAAACCGGATCCACCAAATTGTCTATATTCCATTTTAATTTCCTCTAAAAATATCTGTTAGGTTTTTGACGATACTGCACCAAAAATCACTCTTGGCCAATGCTTTCAACCAGTGATTTGTAAATATTTGGCACGGCGCCTGCATAGATAATACCGATACTTAAATTAAATAAGGGTCATTTATGCGAACATTTCTAATTCTTTCTATTTTTCTAGCGTTTTTATCCAATCAAGCTGCGTATGCGGGACCTCAAGAACCTGAGAATAAAGGTAAACCGAATACCGAACATAAGAACCTGAGCACAACCTACAATACCGGCGAAAATCTCCAAGGAGTTGGCTATTTTTTGGTTTTCCTTTCAGTACCTTTTCTATTGCACGGATTATTTGAAGGAACTGCCGGCGACGATGCCAAGAAGAAAGGGCATGAAGATTCCGAGGCGACGCACAACGAAGCTGCCACTCGGTCTTATCATGTAGCTGGAGCATTGTTTCTTACCGGCTGGGCTTTAGATATTGCAGGTAGTTTGATTAAAAGATCAGGTCCTGAGTATGAAGAAACTTCTACAAAAAATCCGCAATTTGGGTTTATGGTGGCGACTATGAGGCCAGGAAATGAAGATAGCACGTCCTATGGTTTATTTTATTCAAAAGCTCTCTAATCGCGTGCGCGAACCGCTTTTATCAACTCGGATTCTTTGACTTTCTGTAACAGTATTTAAACGCAACTGCTTCTCGAGGCGAAGCAGTTGTTTATAAAAAAGATTGTCCACACCGAGTTTTTTTTCGATGATTTTACGGGCTTGAACTTCAGTCATTTGGAACGCGTCATCCCACAACTCTTCAAAAAGCAATTTCGTAGAACCGATCGCTAAAGATGGAAAAGCTCCGTCATCGATCTCGCCAAAACCAACAATATAGAGCCTATTCCATAACTCTTTTAATGTTCGATTAAACTGACTTTCGTAGAGTTTCCCTTGAAGATCTGCTGCCGCTCGCAAGACTCTTGGAGACTGCGGAGAGTCTTCTTGAAGCATCTCAAGGATAAGTTTTGCCTCTTGACTTAGAGGTTTCATTTTATCGGACTCGGGATGAAGCAGGCGCAAAAAAGCCGGAAATATATCTCGAGAAAAAAACGTCGCGCGACCACGAAACCATTTCGCATAGACAACTTCCGTCGTCGTCGAAAGCTCCGTTCGTAAGTGCCAGAGATTACCGACGCGGTTATCACCGGATTCATCCCACTCCCAGCGCATCTGACTTCGTGGATAAAAAGCGGACCACAGCGATGCGGGTTCCTTTTGATTGGCAATAGGGAAAACTAAGATTGCACCAGCGGATTCGATTTTCTCGATTGCTCTCTCTTGGTTCATGGCCCATATTCCTCGATGTTCGAGTTCATTTCAAAATGAAACTCCTTGAATCTACTATCTTTCGAGAAAATACTGCAAGTAGGTGTTAGCGGCCGGCGTCAGTGTCTCAAATTTCCTACACACTAGTTTCATATTGAAAACAAATTTCTCGTCTGCAAAGAGGCATTTAAGTTTTCCATCTGCAATCTCATTCTCGACCATAAAATTCGGTAAAATGGACACTCCCAGGCCTGCAACCACAAGTTCCTTATGGGCACTTAAGCTATTGGTAGAAAACTTAATAGAAGCTTTTGGATAAGCCTCTTGTAGGCGCTTCAATGTCGGATACGTTTTAGTTGAGGTATCATCGACTTCTCGAGAACCAATAAAACTCGAACAGATTTCCTTTGATTTAAATTTATCCGCGGCAACCACAAGCTTAAAAGGCGTGGGGTAAAGATGCCTGATTTCCAGCTCGGATGGCAGCTCAGGAAGATGAAATGCCAGAGCGAATTCAATTCGTCTTAGGAGAAGGAGACGGCATAACTCGCTTGCGGTAGTCGCCACCATAAAGGGTTGTACCTGCGGATGCTTCTCCATCAATTTAGAAATCGTCCTTGGCGCAAGGCAGGACGCAATCGCCTCAGCAGCCCCAAAATTTAGAGGGCCGTTTAAAACGTGAGATTTAGGTTTGGTATTCGCTTCAATAGACGAAACTTGCTCAAAAATAATCTCGCATTTGCGATATAAATCGGTGCCCGCAGATGTTAACTGTGCTCGGCGACCAACGATCTCAAACAACTCGACATGCAGCTCTTCCTCGAGATTTTTGACCATCTTGCTCACTGCCGATTGAGCGATCCTCATAGCTTTGGCGGCATTAGTATATCCACCCTCCTTGGCCACAAAATAAAAATACTTAAGATGATTAAGTTCCATATATATTCCCAAATCAGACCGAAGATAGATTTATGATCTATTTTATCTATATTTGAACTTTCTGTAAATAAAGCAAAGACCTCGCAGCGCAATAACGCTCTGCGAAGTCTTTTGTTTTTTTCGGCTGGTGATCGAAGTTTTTTCTCAATCACCAGCCGCATATATTAAACCATGGGCTAAATTCGACCCATGAGCATAAGTATCAACACAACAACTAAGATTGTACCTAACGCGCCGCTCGGTCCGTAACCCCATCCTCGGCTATGGGGCCAAGCCGGAACCGCTCCCAGTAACATCAAAACCAAAATCACCAATAAAATTGTGCTAAGCGTCATTTGTAACTCCCGATTGCAAAATTAAAATTTGTGTTGTTTTCGCTTCAGTGTCCTCAACCCGATACAATAGCGTTACCAGTTTTTACAAGGTAATCTTCAGTATCAGCTGAAAAACTTCTTATTAACAGCACACAGGAGAAGTTAAAAGCAAGATCTGTTCCAAGTGATAAGAGTCTTAGCGCTGACCATTCACTCCGGGCGCAAAACGACTTAAGCGGAGTTGGACCAAATACTGACGAAGCCTAACCGCACTATATTCATCTAAAGCCTGCAACAAGTTCTGAACTTGTGTTCGCTCTCCGGCGCTAACCACCAAGCTATTGAAGAGTTTTTGATTGGAAACTGCAGGCTTAGGATTTGCATTGAAATCATAAATAACTCGCTGAACTCTTGCAACTTCGGCGCGAATTTCGTCGTTTGATATTTCGATAGTGTACTTACACTCACGGTCATGCAGTGAATATATGGACGCGGTCACTTCCAACTCCTTTGATTGAAAAACTCGAGAATCTCCTTCCAGAATAGCTCGAATATTCCCATCAGGTGTCTTCTCTGAAAAGAAAACCTCGCCGTTTTGGAACGTATAAGGAGGAACATCGGTAGCCGACAATAGAAAGGATGCTCTGGCTTGGCAACTTGCAGGATAGGTAAAGCGAACGGCAGTGATCTTTCCTGGGTTAGAGATCATCACTTTCTTTTGTTGCATACCTTTTTTATAGATAATTGTAGCTAAAGGACGCCATTGCATCCTTGTAAATTGGCAGTAGCCTCGACGTTGACCGGTGGCGTAAATCATGTCTCTAACTGCGTTATCCGCAAAGTCCGGAAACTGAGTCTCTATCGCACGGATGGCTTCGACTTCTGATTCGAGATTTAATCCTGCGACGCCGTTGAAAATCCAGTATCTTTCAAAACTGCTGAGTTCTAACCAAGCGCAAGCTCGGTCGCTTTTAGGGATCTTAAGCCATGCTTCGGCAAGAGGGCGTTCGATACCGATAGCCAATTTTTCAATCTCTATGCGAGAGCTTTGATCAATTGCTTTCTCAGTAACTGCATTCATTAAATTCTGACGTGCACTTAGATCGAGTGCTTGCCAAATTATTTGACGTGAAGAGGGGCTCAAAGCTGAGAATTTTTGAGCAATATTAATAGTGCTGTTATCAATTTCACTTGGAAAATTAATTAATTCTTGCGACCAGGCAAAGAGGTCTTCCCGCGGAGGACGTGCTGATAAATAAAGGCTAGCGTCTTCTGAGGGGAAGGGAAGGCAGCCGTCCGACAGGGCTTGATAAACCGAAGGTAAACCAGCCACTTCGCGCCGTTCTTGATTGGCTTCATTACCACAATAAAACCAACGTACACGCGCCTCTCCAAGAGCAGTCACTTGTCTTTCCAAGATTTGAAGTGCTAGATTATTTTTATGAAATGGCCATGGCTGTGACGGGCGATTAATTTTACTAATACGGATGCCGCAGGTTTCATTTGCCGCGGCATTGCCGCCAATTCCCGCACCCTGGCCGCCGCTCATC
>CAZUYQ010000020.1:33059-33394 GCA_964624705.1 uncultured Polynucleobacter sp. | reverse complement strand
AAAAGAGGAAAATTATTGCTCTCTTCCTTTGCTACCTTCGGTGCACAAAGAATCTCGCTGAAATTTAACCCCTGTACATCGACAGAACGCTCACTCATCAACTGCGACTGGATATTTTCACGAAAAATTGCAGTCGGTACATTTGCAAAAACATCTTTTAGCCAAGCTCCCACACTCGCTGCAGAAACCGTAATGGTTACGAACCTTGCACCAACTAAATCACGCTCTCTCGTAACAAGTTGTCCAGGCTTACCTAAAGGAATAGCTATCAAATGTGAAGATAATAAACCGAGAACGTGTGTTTCGGCATCTACTACGACACCACCGCTCATGCC
>CAZUYQ010000020.1:25953-33030 GCA_964624705.1 uncultured Polynucleobacter sp. | reverse complement strand
ACACCGCCATCGATTTCAAATGACGATGCTCCGACTAAACCGCTACGAGAACTATTTATGGAAGATATGCGGCCTTGATAGGTACTCAGGGATTTCGATTGATAAGGAAATCCGAGAAGTGAAACAGCAGCATTGAGTTGTGGATTTGATTGAGAATTACCTAGAGTATTTAGAAGAACTGACGGAATATCTTTGCTTGATTGATGGCTATCGAATGATTGGCTATTTAATTCGAGAAGAGCGAGATCATTCATTGCATTCACTGCAATGAGTTTTGCATCAAAGCGCGAATTCTCACGCTCAAAAATCACCTGATGGCAAATTCCATCTTTTGCAAAATCTCCGTGCAGAAGAACATGACTTGCAGTCAAAACAAAGCGACGACTGGAGCCGTCACCAGTATCGACGACCAAACCTGTTCCCCACCGAGACTGGGCAACAGGCGCTGGTGTCGAGCAATCGTTCGCACCATTATTTGAAAAACTTGCGATCTTTACGACTGCCTGGCTTGTGGCCGCCATTAAAGGAAGAGGTATTAGGGATAGAAGCAAAAGGAGGCTGCGTCTTAACATAGTAATATGCTCCATTTATGAGCCAATCTTATATCATCTTTATAAAATAATAACAATTATTTAAAAATCATAAAATTTAAA
Source organism: uncultured Polynucleobacter sp. (assembly GCA_964624705.1). GTDB lineage: Bacteria > Bdellovibrionota_B > Oligoflexia > Oligoflexales > RGVZ01 > CAMDKS01. The sequence goes on along the minus strand of CAZUYQ010000020.1, from coordinate 32,377 downwards.
TTATGGTGGTCGAGGGTCTTCGGCATAAAGGTCTCAGATAACGGGGAGCCGAAGGAGCGAACGACCCGTATTTCCTAACTATTCTTCGCTCTGATGCTCAGACCGACCGGTTCTTTTTACGGAGCAGTTGCTCCCAAGAATATTTGGCCGTTGGTTTATATCGGCTGGCCTTGCCCTCGCCAATCCTTGCAATTTGGCCTGCCTCAACCCATTCGTGGATACGCTCGGTTGCCGCCGACTTAGAACAATTCAGCAACTCTTGAATATCTTGTCGTGTCATAAGCCCATCACCACGTGTCTTATGGTCTTCTGTGGCCTTCGCTTTTTTTGCTGGCGAGGTGCCAAGCGTCAATGACGTTCTTAAAAGCGAGCCGGCACCGTCTCCCTGTAAGCCCCAGCATTCCGTATGAGGAGTGGTACTCGCCATCTGTGCTTTCGAACGATCGCCATCAATATATATCAACGCGCTGCGCCGAGAAAAACGCAGCCATGGCTTTGCAAGTTTATTGACTTGAACCAATAGTTTGCCAAGTTTTTGCTCGTGCTGAGCAACATCAAAACGTGGAATACCAAAAACACGGTGCATGACCTCAGCTGCCGGCACGGTCGCAATACGCGTGGCAAAACTGAGAAGTTGTGCCATCGCCGGCGACCGCACATCGTGAGTAAGAATATTATCTTTAAAACATTTCACCTGCCCACTCATGACATCGATACTGATTCCACTCTTAACACCACCTTGAGGCGTCACCACCTCGCGAAGAGCTGGATAGAGATTGTCCCAAGGAGACGGCGCGTTTTCTAAAGATTCGAGTAGACTTTTAACCAATGTGTTTAGAGAAAAATCTTTGTTTTCTGCTAAGCAGTGGCGCTCAAGTCTTTTGGCAATATGATCTGCTGTTTTAAGATCACCATCTCGACGCGCAAATAGCCAATCAAGGAGTAAACTTTCGTAATCCAGCAAAGGCACTTCGCGCTGAGACGTAAACTGTAAACTATGCGTTATTAAAGAAATACTGGCACTATCGACGCCTGCAAATAACGCGAGCCAGCGCAATGCGTTTTCCAATTTGAGGAAATCGTCACGGGTGAGAACACCTATAGCTCGCTTAAAAAGAATATCTTTAGTTTGCAGAATGCGGTTTAGATCATGCGTATGGGGCACTAACAACCAACGCCATGTCCAAAGGTAAATACGTTCAATTCTTTCAGTTGATCGCACTTCGACACTATCGTCGTCGTCGACTGCAAGACCGCGAATAGTTCGAAGTTCAAAAGGTACTAAATAGCCCTCATTAATACGCTCGACTAAAGATGCGACCGCTTTTTTTGCAACCGAGCGAAGGTCCTCTTGAACACCGAAGAAAGGTAAATTAGTTATAAAGGCAATATAATACTTGGCTTGATCACCCGTGAACCCGGCATCACACAGTTGTCTTAAATACTCTATGTCAGCCGCGCGAAAAGATTTTCGCAAACAAAGTGCTTCATACTCTGCCAGAATCGAATAAACCCAGGATTCGTGAGCGCAAGTACTAAGTAGCTTTTTGACGCTATCAAGCTCATTATCGTAGTCAAAGCCAAGATCTTCTAAACACAGTACTAGATTAATCCCAGAAAATAACTGCTCTAGAGGTTTAACCGCTAAGGCTTTGGCGGCTACAAAATCATGCATTGCTTTTGATCGCGCGCCCTGCGCAAGACTATTGAGTCCACTTTGTAGGTGATACTGAAACACCAGCGGTGAGTGTTGTTCCTGTAACCAATTATGCACCAGATCAACAATCACTTGCGAACTTTTCGGATTCTTATCACGCCTTACCATCGATGCATAAAGCAACACGACGTCTGCCGCCTGCTGGACATCAAGATCTGCTTTATGGAGTGAGTCGAGGTTCAGACGAGGTTCTCTTTCAAATTTAACTTTATACGTGAGTTCAACCGACGAAAGCCCATCGCGCACGGCGACGAGCTCTCCAATCAGGCGGTCATGCCAAAGCGTCTCAATCCAAGTTGATTTACTTTGCCTCATATATTGATAGACCTAATCATGATCTCGTTCCTAGAAATGATGTGAGACTCAATTCTAAGTTGTTCATTAGGGCCCGTCAAACAACAGATTCTTTCACCTCTGAGCGTTAGCGATGGATCTGCATTTAATGCTTACGACTGAGGATGATCGAATGGCCCATTAATTTCTTTAACGCAGGCGACATCTGCGACGTGAGCGCGTTTACCCGCAGACATTTCACATTCAAGCTTAGGCCAGGTGGAGTTTTCGAAACAGATCACGCCAGCAACTTCATCATTAATCTGTTTTTTGCAATCACTTAAACTATAATTGCCGCCTACCCAAACAGAGTACCATTTCGCAGAATTACCGCCATTGCCGCCATTATTATTTCCTGGAGTACCAACACCGAAACACGCATTCCAATAAGGATAGTAAACGCCATTTGCATCGTACGCAGGGCCAAATGCAAATTGGTCATAACCACTAAGGCGTGCGCGAGCGCCGCAGTCGCCATTATTGAAAGCACCACCTAGGTAGTTTAGGCTTGGATAATAGACTGGAGAAGTCGCAGAAGCGACGTTAGCAAATCCTAAAATAGCCATCGATAAAAGAAACTTTTTCATTGCGTTATCCTTAGATAAAAAGATGGTTCTGAAAACAGACCATTTGTTGGTTTTGCGTAACTTGCAACTACAGCAAGCCCGCGAAACAGGATATACAAGGCAAGCAACAGAAATAAAATTCCGAGTTTTTGCCAAAAAGTCGTATTTTCGACCCTTGGGCCGATGTCATTCTTTTTACAGTGTCGACAGTATTGACAGAGGCGAACTTCAAAGACCCTCTACCGGATCCTAGATTTACCCTTTAATATCAATTATATACACCAAGCTCTCACGTGCGACCCAAGTAGGCTCATTTTTTGCTTATTTATATTTATGGAAAAATTAATTCGAAAAATCGCAATGGCTCGCGTCACACAATTCGTGTGTGTGACACTGATATTTGTAAGCTGTGGCACAAAGCCGGCACAGACACGCTTACGTGCAGACGATGACCAAAAACTTAATCCCCAAGGACTTGGCGTTTTTCTAAGCGAGGCGCAGTTGCCGCTTCTACAGATTGGCCTTGCGAACACGACCTCTGGCCAGATCACTGCGTGTCAGAGTAAAACGCGCATTGAAAATTGCACTCAAGCTTCATCCGTTGCTTTAACCTCAAAGCCCGCTGTAAGCGATCGATTGATTTTTGAAAGTTCGGCCGCAATCGATCCAGAGAAGAATGGCAACTTCTTCGCTGTATCGATCGAAGGAAAAATCGCACTTCGTTTTAAATTAAACACTAAGACGCCAGATCCAAATTCAATTCCTGGTACAAATGGAACTGGCGTGGGTTCAGCGCTGACGATCGCTACATTTGCTGCGCTGAATAGCGATACAAGTGCACCTGAAGGTACCATCCTTCGTGACATTGTGAATCACATTCCTACTGACGAAATTGCAACTTTTTTTGACAAGAACAAAATGACTTGGGGTCATGAAACCAGTCACGGAATACATTCTTATCTTCGCAATACCTTTGGTCCTCCAGGCATTGGCGTAAACGCTTTCTATCTACTCAATGGTCAATACGCGCTCGTCAATGAGCCCAAGATTAGAAAATCGGCGGTTGCGCAATACGTTCCAACTAATTTACGTGGCTCTCGCTTTCAACTTTACGTTGTAGGACAAACGGCTTGGGATGATCGTCCACTATATATTTTTGATGAATGGAATGCTTACGTAAATGGCGGTGCAACTGCCGTCGAATTAGCTAAGAAGAATTTATGGACGGATGGTAATTTAGATGCCGTGCATGGGATCATCGAATTTAACGTCTATGCACTTGCGACGGCCATGGCGACCAAAGCTGGCGATCCGATTTATTATACCGATTACAAACAGTTTCGAGAATTTATTGCTTACAATATAAGACGCGGTATGATTATTCATAACGAAGGTCGAAACATGGATTATTTTAAAGGCTTCGACCAAGAAGAGTATCTGCAAGCCTTCCGGACATCTCCCGAAGCTGAAAACCTGAGAGCATTTGCCAAGGAATTCTTGGGAGCTGATTGGTGTAAAGAAGTCTTAGGATTCTAATCAATATGTATCACAACAGAAAACACTGGGTTTTTGACCTCGACGGAACCTTAACGAATACGTTCCCGTTTTATCTTCGTCTCGTTCATCAAATTCTCGGTGAACATGGCATAACTTTATCCACTGAAGAAACCGTTTATTGTTTGGGCCAAAATGCTAAGTCTTATTTTACGAAGCAGCTAGGGCCCGAGGCTACTAAGATTGCGATGGAACGGATCCTCTCGCAAACACTCATCGATATTCCAGAAATTAAAACATTCCCCGGAATCATCGATCTTTTGACACTGCTTAAGAATCAAGGGCACGGCATATCCGTCTGGACGAGCCGCGATAAACACACTGCTGGACTGGTTCTTCAAAACACGGGAATCGATCAATTTATTGAGACCTTCGTCTCAGGATGTTGCGTCTCAAAACACAAACCCGATACGGAAGGCCTCGAAAAGATCGCCGCTCATTTTAACTGTAAAGCAAGCGAGCTGATTATGGTCGGCGATAACGAGATCGACGTCATAGCTGCACGCGCAGCCGGCGCCCATGGAATTCGTGCCTCATGGCATGGGTTTGAAGCGCCCCAGTCTTGTGAGATTGCCAACGAGCTTTATACCGATGTGGCTGATTTTCAAGCGAAAATTGCTCGTCACTTTCTAAATTCCAATTAACGTCGTATTGTTGTGGATGCAGGAAAGTTCATTATGTTCTACTCAGCATGGGGGACAGAGGGACTTCCCTATTCTAGACATCCTGAAAGATGGGGACACGAATATAATGGGCAATGCATTTATCAAACTATGTGGTGCGCTGTCCAAGTCTGAACAGGGACTTTCTGAATAAATTTCCAAAAGTAAAGATTTGAAGAAACTTTGAACCGTAGAGTAAATCGGCTAGACTTGAGTCAATCACCTATCACACCAAGGACGCCGCATGAAGATCAACGAACAGATTCCAATATCAGACATGTTAATTGTCGTCGTCTGGGCGCTAATCATCTTCGCCGGCCTTCTAGTCCCTAGTATCATCTGCATGGTTTTCCGAGATGGTGGTATAGGCCTATTCCTCTCACGCAAATATTGGGCGACCATCGCCGGCGGCACGTTACCTTGGTTAATCGCGCTTCCTGTCGTTCCTTTTGTAGCCGGAAAAATAGTCGGCAATGACGGGTCTGCGGCAGCACTTATAGCGGCGCTAATGCTTGTTTTGGTCTCATTCCTCGCCACATCCATCCTATCCGTATATCATCCCGCAGAAACAGCGCTCGTAGGTTTCTTGACCACCCTTAAATTTTCTGGGATTACGATGCTCGTAATTTACGGCTTTTTTGCCGGACTCGAGTTACTAAGCCGAGGTGTTCAAAAGACTTAAAGGTGCATACCTTTAAGGTGAAACCGTTAGCACGTCCGCAAAACCAGGAATGGCAAAAATACCTTTGTTGATAGCATTGACTCTGCACTCGCATAGTATGCAGCGAGAACACCTATCAATGCTGCGAGAAGATCCATCTTCGTTTCGAGGTTTCTAAAAGCCATCCCAGTCGTTCGTCGGAGTCGCCGTCGAGGCTCAGCTACGGGATCGACCCGGAGCTTTGTACGTATGGTGCCAGGATGCAAATCGAAGATGTGCTCATCGAAGTCGAGATCATTGCCGAAGTACTAATCGCAATGGGGCTGGCGGCTACACCACCGCCTCGTGGGCGAAGGCGAGCAGTGGCGGGTGAACTGAGTATTTGTTTGAGGGTTAGCGTCTGGACCAATTCACTGCGTGAATAAGGTTGACTTAACGCCCTTTGCCCGGCTCATGTTTCTCTTACTAGCCAAAGTAAAATAGACAATGATTTAGTAACGGCCCTGATACGACTCTGCCGCAGCAAACCAAAATCTGGAGAAACATTCACCAAGGGATCACATCGTTCAATGCTTCCAATACAGATTCTAGCATGTTTCAGATGCTTCTGTATGTTTTTTGCAAGACCACCAACATTCTCCAGCACACTGGTTGCAGCAATGTTATCAATCTCATCACCGCCAGCGGCTTTCAAGTAAGGTGCCATTGACGGAACATCGGTTATGAACTCTAAAAGGTTTGATAAAGCCTTATTGCGGTCCGCATGAGAAGGTCGCTTCAATTGAAGAATCAAAGCATCGACAACCTTTCTTTGAAGCTTTTCGTCCTCAATGGTGCCGGTCCAGTGCGACATAAACCGCGAGATATCGTTTCTCACCAACATTACCGGATCATCTAGATACCGATACACCTTTTCGATGCTATCCAGTGG
>CAZUYQ010000020.1:0-25943 GCA_964624705.1 uncultured Polynucleobacter sp. | reverse complement strand
AATGCCCAGTTTAAAAGCCAAGCGGCTTTCGCTCGCTTTTGCGAGTCTTTGTCTGACTTTATGATCTCGATAAGATTATCTTTGCTTGCAGGACTTCTTTCGATCAATTTTGCGACCAGTCCATGCATCACTTCGTCTTCGAACTCTAGGTAATCGCCATGTGTATTCTCGCCAGCCGATATACCTTGATCAAATAGCTGCCACAATCGTGTCATCAACTGATCGTACCAGCCAAAAATCTGCGGATCTTGGATCACGACCTCGGCTGTTGGCATATCGCGATACTTAACTCGATATTCCTGCCCTTTTTCAACAATACTCACAACAAGATAAGCTCTGAAATCAAGAAACCGAACTGAAGAGCAATCGGTATAGTAGAAATCAAATTTGACTTTGAGTTGATCACACCATTGGTGCCATTGTGGAAGATCTTCTTTATAAACATCGCCAATTTTGATCGGCAACTCTGCAATAAGCTTGTCTCTTGAAACACGGTGGCTTCCGATAATTTCAAAACCGGTCCACTTCCACTCTTCGGCCTTAGCCGGACATGTGAGCACAAGAGCAAAGAAACAGGTAGTTAAAATATTTTTAAGCATTAAAGGCTCCGTATAGGTTTGAACATCGAATTGTAAGACCGTCAAGGTAGCATGGCCGCGTGATTTTGATACTTTTAAGTCCGTATTGCTTCGGCCTCAACTTCAATCAACATAGCTGGGTCGATTAAGCCCTTTACTTCGATCATTGAAGTGACTGGTGGGTTGTCGCCAAAATACTCCTGATGAGCCTCGCCAAACTGTGCCCACAGCTTGATGTCGGTGACATACATACGAGTGCGAACCACTTTGGATATCGGGCAATCAAGTTCCGCTGATTCGCGGCTTTAAATATGATTTTTAGAATGATCTGTTTGGAAATGCGCTACCGACATTTGGTCAAATCTGTGACCTTGCCGTCTTGTCCAGGGCTATCTATTCGTAATTACAAGTATTTAGATGCTTTTACCCTGACACAAAAGAGGATTATAGACACCACTCCTTTAAATATGCTATTTTAAAGGAATGCTATCCAGAACTCTGCAAATATCTAAAAATAGTAGCTTTTTTCTCTTTGGCGCGAGAGGTGTTGGAAAATCCACCCTTGTTAAAAAATCGTTTGAGAATACCGAGGCCGTTTTAATCGATCTTCTCAGCGTCGAAACACGAAATCGCCTTATTGATGCTCCCGATTCACTCAGTCAGCTGATTCCCGCCAATATAAAATGGGTGTTTATAGATGAAGTTCAGAAAGTGCCCGATCTGTTGGATGTCGTCCATAAACTTATCGAAGAACGCGACATTAAATTCGGCCTGACAGGATCCAGTGCGCGGAAGCTAAGACACGGTGGCGCAAATCTTCTAGCGGGACGAGCATTCGTTTACAATCTCTTTCCATTTACGATAAATGAACTCGGAGATCAGTTCGATCTCCATGAAGCCTTGAAATGGGGCACTCTACCAAAAATATTTTCTTTGCCTCTTCCTGAAGATAAGCAAAGGTTTTTAAAATCATACGCTAATACATATATTCAAGAAGAAGTTTGGGCCGAACATCTTATTAAAGATCTAGTCCCTTATCGGCGATTTCTGCAAATTGCCGCTCAGTGCAATGGAACGACAATAAATTTTGCTAAAATCGCCGACGACACTCGAGTTGATCCCAAGACAGTCCAACGATACTTTCATATTCTCGAAGAAACACTTTTGGGATTTTTCATTCAGCCGTTTCATCGTTCCCTAAGAAAAAGACAACGTGCAAATCCTAAGTTCTATTTTTTCGATATCGGCGTACAGCGAGCATTAACTTCTGACTTTGCGCTTGAATATGGGCGTGGATCCATGGGTTTCGGAAATCGATTCGAACATTTTGTTATATGCGAGATTGTGCGCATGAATGAATACCATCAAACTGGATTCGATATTTCTTTTATTCGAGAGGATGACAATTACGAAATCGACGTTGTGCTCTCGAAAGCAAACGGTGAATTAATTCTTATCGAGATTAAATCGACAGATTTTGCAAATGAAGAGCACTCCAAAAGCTTACACTATTTTAGCGCTCAGTATCCTGAAGCAAAAAAACAATTATGGTCTCTTGATCCACAACAAAAATCTTTTGGGTCTGTTGACGCTTTGTATTGGCGAAATGGACTTAACTCGATTTTTAATCCATCCAAATAGTTTACTGCCGCCCAAGGCCTTTCAGCTTCGTTTTAAAATCTTCCACTTTTGCAGACTTATCAAGCCATTCTTCTTCGGTGGCAGCCAGTTTACGTTCAAGATTTGATTTCTCTTCACCGAGACGTTGCAGTTTCGAAAAATCTGCGTGCGATGATTCCATCTCAACGTCAATCGCAGCAATATTTTTATTGATCTTCGCTACAGCTTGATCAAGCTCTTGAACGCGGCGTTCGAGTTTTTGACTTTCTTTCTTCAGCTCAGAAATCTCCGATTCACTCATGGTCGACGATACCACTGGCGCAGGCGCCGGAGCTTTTTTTGCGCCGTCATTGCCGCCACCGTGAATCGGCGCAGGATCTAGAACGTTCGGGAACCCTTGCTGCTTAGCGAGGAGTTGGTAATCTTCAAGCTTACCGATAAACAACTGCGACCGACCGTCAGGCAGCATCACGAAGACATGGGTACATACGGAATCAATAAAATTCCGATCATGGGATACGAATAACAAAGTCCCTTGATAATCCTGCAGTGCCGCCACTAATATTTCGACACTGGATAAATCCAAATGGTTCGTAGGTTCATCCATAACCAAAAAGTTCGAGCGTTGACATAGAAGCCGTGCAAGACCCACCCGAGCTTTTTCTCCACCCGAAAGCACCGAAACGTTCTTAAACACGTCTTCGCCGCGAAATAACAAACTACCGAGGAGACTTCTCGCTTCTCGCTCGCTGGTCTCCGCCGAGCTCTGCATCACGTTATATAAAACCGATTTTGTTGGTTGAAGCGTGTCCAGCTGATCCTGAGCAAACCAAGCTAGATTAACGTTGTAGCCAAGCTTAAAATTTCCTGCGAGTGCTGGAAGAGCCCCTGCAATAGTTTTCAATAAAGTCGATTTACCAATACCATTGGCACCAATCACCGCAATCCGCTGGCCTTTTTCAACGAGGATTTTAATGCCAGTCGCTAGGGGGGCTGCATAACCAATTGCCCCACCATCAATGGCCAGCACTTCGCGTCCAGAGGGTGCACCCATTGGCACCGTCAAAGAGATCGAATCCGCATTGCTATCAGTCGGAACTTCCTCTTCCATCGCACGAATCCGCGAAATCATTTTCACGCGTGACTGAGCCTGTGCAGCTTTTGTTGCTTTTGCACCGAAGCGGTCAACGAAGGATTGTAAGTGTTCACGCTGACGTTTTAAATTGTCGGCTGTCGCAGCATCTTGCAACTGACGCAATTCTCTCTGTTCGAGGAAAGATGTAAAATTACCTTTGTAGGGCGTCAGTTTTCCGAGATGAAGATGCAAGGTATAGGTCGGCAAACGGTCTAGTAAACTGCGATCATGCGATACGAATAGAAGAGTTCCTTCATAATTCTGCAACCAACGTTCCACCCAAATCAAACTCGGTAAGTCCAAATGGTTTGTCGGTTCATCGAGAATGAGAAAGTTCGGTTTATTTACAAAGATCTTTGCCAACTCAAGACGCATCCGCCAGCCGCCCGAGAGAGCTCGCGGATCACGTTGAATCATATCATCAGAAAACCCAAGACCCTTAAGAACCGCTCGGGCCTCTGATTCCATCGCATAGCCACCCTCACGTTTGAACTCAATTTCGATGCGTTCAAATTCTTGGTGAACTTTGTCAGAATAGTTATCGGTCATTGCTTGCAACGAAGCACTATGAGCGCGATACAAAACCTGCATAAAACCTTCACCGCCACTGACGGCCTCGTCAAGCGTCGTCGGCGCTGGGGATGGATTCGGCTCCTGAGGCAGATAACCAAGCCTAATCCGTGCGGGCTTAATAAATGATCCACCATCTAATTCGGTATGACCGGTTAGGATATCAAGTAGGGTGGTTTTTCCAGCCCCATTTGCCCCTACCAAAGCAATCCGCTCACCCTCGGGAAAGTGATAGGTGACGTTATCGAGAATGGCTTTTACCCCAAAGGATTTGCGTAAACCGTCAATTCGAATCAAACTTAGGTACTCCCAGCCATAAAAACGATATTTTTGCCCCCGAAGGGAACTGATCAAAAGTTGATCCCAGAGTATACATGAGCTATGGTCCTCTGCATCATGAACCAGCCGAATCCCCAAGAATTAATCGAATTCGCAAGCCGAGTGCTTTACGGCACTAGTTTTGACGAGAAATTGACGCCTCCTAGCAGTAATTTGCTGGCTGGAACGCAGACCCTATTTAATTCCAATGATTTTACGGTCCCTGCTCTACCTGGTCGCCCGCCTGGGCTTGAGCTATCGAGTATCCCTAAGAAACGTCAGACCCATAATTTTCCTGGCAAAAGTGAACTCAGCCATGACCGCGCCCGTGGGCAGGTCTTACATTTTTTTGCCAATCACGAGCTGCTGGCCTTAGAGTTGATGGCCCTCGCCATTCTAAAATTCAGCGATGCACCGGCCGGATTTATCCGCGGCATCGTTCAAACGATGGCGGATGAACAGCGCCATATGCATCAGTACCTCAAACGTATGAAAGAACTGGGAGTTGAATTCGGCGACGCTCCACTGAACGGATTTTTTTGGCAATCGCTAAAAGACATGCAAAGCCCCCAGGAATATGCGGCCGCGATGTCGATGACATTTGAACAAGCTAATTTGGATTTTTCTTTGCATTTCGAACATGAATTCGAACGCCTTGGCGATCACGAAACAGCTGTTATTATGAACGAAGTTCGTCGTGATGAAATAGGTCACGTCAAACACGGTGCTATCTGGCTTGACAGGTGGCGTGATCCTGCCAAGTCGCTTTGGCAGGAATATGTCTCCCATCTTCGCTTTCCAGTCACTCCTGCTCGTGGCAAAGGGCCGACCTTTGACCGAGATGGCCGGCGTCTTGCCGGTCTCAGCGATGAATTTATTGATCAATGCGAAGTGTTCAGCCATTCTCGTGGACGTCCACCAAAAATATTCTGGTTTAATCCAGCATGCGAACAAGAAGTTGCGGCCCAGACCCACAGTATCAATCACGCCAGACCCTTTATTGAGATGACTGAAGATCTCGCTGTTTTGATGATGCATCTTGGTTATAGCGACGACACAGTATTAGTCCATGCACGACCTTCTATTGAATGGCTTGCCGCGATGAAACATTCTGGCTTTGAATTGCCGGAGTTTGTTGTCGGTGCTGCAGACCCCCAAAAGGCCTTAAAAGATCGCAATATTGGTGGAATCCGTCCTTGGGGCTGGTCACCCAGCGCCGAGCAAAAATTAAAGCCACTTTGTAAAAACCTTATGAGTGGCGCAGCCATTCCACCTTGCTCTATCTGGCATACAAAGCCCGACGGTTCAAGTATTTTCAGCAAGGCACTTGCGGTTGGTCTGCGCGATGAGCATGATTTGAAAGCTTATACATGTTTATCACTCGACGATATTAATCTCGCGCTTAAAGAAATTGTAAGTCAAACCTCTCGCGCAGTGATTAAAGCTCCGATTGGTTCGTCAGGACATAATGCCATTCAAGTAGATGCCGGCATCGAGCTTGATTCAAAATTTGCGAATTGGTGCATGAAAGTAATTCATCAGCAAAAACTTGTTATCGTCGAACCTTGGGTGGACCGCCTTGCGGACGTTTCCTGCCAGTTTGAAATCTTACCAACTGGCGAAATAAAAATATTAGGCTTCACGAGATTCCTAGTAAATATTCGCGGAACCTACAAAGGCCATGTCTTCGGAAAATTATTATCGGGACTATCAACCGAGGTACACTCTGCTTGGCACCGTGCAGAAGACAGCTGGGCGAGCCGCTTTGAAAATGCCGCTAAGCGATGCGGAGCAGAGTTATTTGCAAAGGGATATCACGGCCCTGCTGGAATCGATGGCTTTATTTATCAGTCAGCAAACGGAACACCATTGTTCCAGTCCTTAGGTGAAATTAACGCTCGCTATACCATGGGTCGCGTAGCACTCGAACTTTCCAAACATCTAATCTCAAAACAGCCAGGTGTCTGGCTGCATATTTCGCAAAAGGATTTAAAGACCGCTGGATTTGAAACATTTACAGAGATCGCGAAACATATTGAATCAGTCGCTCCGTTAAAACTTCGCAAAAATAGTTCTAGTGAAATTCTTCTGGAGAGCGGTGCATTATTTACCAATGATCCTGCGGTAGCAAAGCAGACGCTTACAGTGCTGTGGGCTGGGGCGACATATGAAGACATTCAAGCCGCCATGCTTAGAAAAGCAATTCGCTAATCTAACTCATTCAATATAATCGCTTCACTCCAAAATCGCATCTGACGCCCAAAAATAAGGCTATCGATCTGGCACCGGAGTCATATTACAATTCCTTTCATGCATATCCTGCAGGAATTATTTTCAGAACTTTATAATATACAAATGTAGCTTCAATCCGCATCTAAGCAATGATAGCATTCCGTAATCATCAACACGGAATCACTGCCATGCAACCATTTGAAGCTACAAAATTACCTGACCTTACCGAGCAGCTTGCTATTGCACGCACAAAAACCTGGGACGCAGTCGAAAAAATCGCGTCGAGAATGATACCGGGAATGACCGAAAGCGAAGCCCGTCGCGTGGGCCAGCAAACACTGGCAGAAATGGGTTCAAGGAAGTTCTGGCATAAATGTCATATTCGCTTTGGTGCTAGCACCGTGCGCAGTTTTGATGATGACTACACGGATTCTATCTTAAATGAAAAAGATATTTTCTACATCGATATCGGACCCATCTGGGATGGAATCGAAGGTGATGCAGGTGCAACTTTTGTGCTTGGTGATAATCCGCAATACTTGAAATGCAAACAAGATGTCGAACATGTTTTCAAAAATACCGCCAGTGCGTGGCGTACTAAAAATCTAACCGGTCCGCAACTCTACAAGTTCGCAGAAGCGGAAGCCGAGCGCCTTGGTTGGATGCTCGCGCCCAGTTATGTCAGAGGACATCGCCTGGGCGAATTCCCACATTCTTTCTATACAAAATCAACTATCGCAGCGAATGACTTCACCCCGGCCCCATCGCGGTGGGTACTCGAGATACACATTTGTAGCCCTGATCAAACTTTCGGTGCATTTTATGAGGATATACTGCAATGAGCAAAACGATCGTCTCCGTTATTCCTCAAGTCAAAGATGCAGCTGATTCACTAAGAAAGAAAATAAATTCTGACATCGATCTTTTTATGGTTGCCGGAAGCGGATTTCGCGATGCGTTACCTGAATTGGAAGAATCAAAAACAATCGCGATGTCAGATATTATTCATTTTCCAAAACCTGCGGTCGCGGGCCACGGATCACAATTGATTTATGGCAAGTACGCGGGAAAGAATGTGCTTATCGCCACAGGACGGGTTCATCTCTATGAAGGGCGCTCCTGCGATGAGGTGGTATTTGGAGTTCGGATGGCTGCAACTCTTGGAGCGAAGGGCGTCATCCTAACCAATGCTGCCGGCAGCGTGGACCGCAGACTTCCCGCAGGCACTCTCATGGCCATCAAAGATCAGATGAATCTGACCCGGCAAAATTGCGAGGCCGGCGCTCATAAAACAAACGTCATATTTACAGACATGATGAACTGCTATGACAAGGAATGGCGCAGTAAAGTTATGGCCCAATGTAAACTCCCTGAGGGCGTCTACACCGGTTTGACGGGGCCGTCTTACGAGACCATGGCTGAAGCAAAAATGCTTGCCGTACTTGGTACAAACGTAGTCGGTATGAGTACCGTTCTCGAGTGTATCGCAGCTAGAACTCTAGGGGTAAAAGTTCTTGGTTTATCGTTTGTCACCAATATGGCCGGTGGCCTCGGTGGTGGTATTCTTCATGCAGAGGTTTTAGAGATTGCAAAGAAGAATAAGGCTGTTCTCGCCAATGCTTTAGCAACGGCGATCACAGTTTTTTAGATATTTAGAGTTATGCAGCCGATAAACTTACCTTAAACGGAAGTTTATCGCGATCAAGGTCCGATTGAATTGCAAGCTCGACGAATTGATCAGGAGAATAACCCAACTTCTTACCCCATGCATAAGCGCGGGCAAAGCTCACAGTTCTCCGACCTTTTTCAATATCGCAAAGATGCGCTCTAGAAATGCCAAGTTTCTTCGCGAAATCTGTTTGCGATTCTTCATCACAGAGTCTAATCGAACTCAGCATTTGACCAAATGTTAAAGGTCCACCATTTAGTTTTTCAAGAAACTGAATAGTCGTGCTTTTTGCAGGTTTTTTACGTGACGGTGATTTTTTAGTAGTCATGTCGATTTACCTCTTCAATGGATACAAACTCAATAATACCATCACTATGAATCTCATAAATGGCTCGATAAACAATGTTGAGTCGAATCGAACGTTGGCCTGTCCTTTGACCTCGAAGCGGCTCATCATGATAACCAGTTATCATTCGAACTCTTTCTAATCCTTCTAATTCAATCTGGAGAATCCAAAGCATCAATTTTCGATAGATATGCTTTGGAACTTTAACCAAATCCTTCTTAGCTCGTTCAGTCATCCTTACCGAGGAAATTGCCATACGAACTCCATTTTGTACCCTAATTGAGGGTACTTGTAAATATCGGATTTACGACTCATGGCGAACGTAGCACCAAACCTTTGCAAATGGATTGCCTGTGATTGCTGAATCAAAAAAATTATTGCAGAATTTGAGCGGTTACGGGAGTCAGTGATCTCGATTTCTATTTTCACAATTGGCACATGTTACTCAAATAACATATGCCAATTATGGACAAAAACTCTCCGCAATTGGCATATTTTAGAAGTGACACAAATTACCCATAATGGGCTATTATTCAATAATACTATGGTGTTATGCGGCTTTTTCGACCTCACTGCCGAATCCCGATCGGTTTTTTATAATCACCAGCAGGTTTCAATCGAACGGGACCTCCGAGAGAAATATCCAAGTACTGCGATACTCATATCTTCGATGGTTTCCTTAACCTTCATCATCCGATCCCAGCTTCGCTAACACACTAAAATCTTCGAGGGTGGTTGTATCTTGAGTCGAAACTCTTCCTGCTGCGATATCCCTCAACAACCTACGCATAATTTTTCCAGAGCGTGTTTTAGGTAACATTTCGGCGAAGCGAATATCATCTGGCCTCGCAAGCGCACCAATTTGTTTGGCAACATGCGTCTTTAACTCTGTCTTTAACTCATCGCTAACTTTTACCGATGTATGCAATGTCACGAAACAAACAATACCCTCACCTTTGATTTCGTCAGGTCGGCCGACCACCGCTGCTTCGGCCACGTGTTCGTGGCTGACTAATGCACTTTCAATTTCCATTGTACTCAGTCGATGTCCAGAGACGTTCAAGACGTCGTCGATGCGACCAAGGATCCAGATATTGCCTTTTTTATCGCGTCTTGCGCCGTCACCTGTAAAATAAATTCCTGGATGTTGGGACCAGTAAGTTTGATGATATCTTTCGTCATCTCCCCAGATGGTCCTAAGCATACTTGGCCAAGGTTTTTTGATCACAAGAAATCCGCCGGTACCGCTCGGGACTGATTTACCATTTTTATCGACAATATCTGCATCTATTCCAAAGAAAGGCCGCGTAGCAGAACCAGGAATCTGCGGAATGGCCGCAGGCATGGGTGCAATCATGATACTGCCTGTTTCCGTTTGCCACCAAGTATCCACTAGGGGGCAACGCTTTTTGCCGATCACGTTGTAGTACCACATCCATGCTTCTGGATTAATGGGCTCACCCACGCTTCCAAGAACTCGCAGCGAACTAAGATCATATTTATTAGGCCATTCATCGCCACCGCGCATGCATGCGCGAATCGCTGTCGGTGCAGTATAAAAGATAGTGACGCGATGTTTTTCGATAAGGCTCCACATTTTTCCCCAATCGGGAAAGTTTGGTGCCCCCTCGTACATCACAATTGTCGCGCCATTACAAAGAGGGCCGTAGGTGACATAACTATGTCCTGTGACCCAGCCGATGTCTGCTGTGCACCAGAAGGTATCGCTTGGTTTTAAGTCGAATACATACTTATGGGAGATCGCCGCTCCTAGTAGATATCCAGCTGATGTATGTAAAATTCCTTTTGGTTTGCCTGTACTGCCAGAGGTGTAAAGTAGGAACAACGGATGTTCACTGTCGGCAGCAAACGGTTCGCAAGCCCCTTTCTCTGGAGAAACTCTTTCATGCCACCAGTAATCGCGCCCCTTTTGCATCGCGATCTTTTCATGGGTTCTTTTAACAACGAGCACATGCTTAACCGTAGGAGATTTTTCTAATGCTGCATCAACATTTGCCTTTAATGAAACAATCGCACCCTTGCGATAACTTCCATCGGCCGTAATAACGACTGTTGCGTTGGCGTCGTTATTACGATCCGCAAGTGCATCACTTGAAAAACCACCAAAGACGACGCAGTGCATCGCGCCAATGCGTGCGCACGCTAGCATTGCAATTACGGTCTCAGGAATCATCGGCATATAAATAGAGACACGGTCGCCAGGCATCACGCCCAGATTTTTAAGTGCGTTCGCACATTTACAAACTTCTCTGAGTAGATCGTTATAAGTGTAAGTCCTCGATGGTTGATCGACCGGTTCTCCTTCCCAAATCAAAGCAGCTTTATTGCCCAGTCCACTGGCAACATGGCGATCAAGACAGTTCACCGATACATTCAGCTTACCCCCTGAAAACCATTTGGCATGTGGAGCCTCCCATTCCAACACAGTTTTAAATGGCTTTATCCAATCGAGATGAGCCTTCGCAGCTTTAGACCAAAACGCAGTTGGCTGTTTCACCGACTGAGTCCATAATTTTTTATATTGTGCCTCATTTTTTATGAGCGCTTTTGCAACAAAGTCTTTGGATGCCTTAAACGATCTGGTTTCAGTGAGCGTCGACCGTATATGATCTGTCGTGATAGATTGTTCTTTGGCTGGCCGTTCAGTTTTTTTTAAGGACTTTTTTTTCATTAAAGACTCCTATGAATCATTCATACTGAAATAATTGGATCATAGTTTAGTGGGAATTCCCACGAACAGTTTGTGCCAAATGGGCCAGGTGACCTCAACTTTGTCTTTTAATTGTTGATAACATCTATCAGCATTTAGCATCAAACCTAGGAACTGCAAGGTTTTGATTGCTATCCACAAATATTGGCACTATCTTTGCTCATATTAAGACAGTAACAGAGAATGATGCGTTCAAATAACTCAGGGAGGAATTGATATGGCTATGTTTAAGAAGATTTTTGCCACCACTACAGCTTGTGTAGCATTTAGTTTTGCAGCACACGCAACAGCGGGCAGCTCGGTGCTTGTCCAAGCTCCTGTCGAAAAGATTTTTGTCCCTCAGGGTTTCGACGACAACGACAAGGTAGAGTTAGTCGTTCACGGCCATTTCACAAGTAGCTGTTACAAAATGGGACCCGTTGATGCAACCATCGACGCTGCTCGCAAGAAGATCGTCGTCTCTGCTGAAGCTTATTACTATCCCGGCGCAGTTTGCCTACAGATGATGGTACCGTTTATTAAATCCGTTGAATTAAAAGGCACACTTCCTACAGGAAACTATACAGTAGAAGTAGCGAACCGCCCTACTGCAGAAACCTCTACTCTGTCTATTGCGCGTTCGACACGACCAGATGCTGATGATTTCCTCTATGCAGCAGTTCATTCTGCAACACTCGATGTGGATACGAATGGCGACCAAGAACTTGTTCTTAAGGGCCAGCATCCCTTCACAATCCAAGGTTGCATCAAGTTCGATGAAATCAAAACCTATCTCAGCCCTAGTAAAGTATTAGTTGTACAGCCAATTACAAAAATTGTATCCGATGACGACGAATGTGTCGGTCGTGTCAATAATCGCTTTGAAATTCGTAAAAAACTTACTCCAGATCTCAACAAGGGTGAGTATCTGATGCACGTACGGGTTCTCGACGGCAACTCTGTGAACCAACTTCTTAACATTGATTGAAACACTCAGGCTTCTGCTAGCGATAAAGGCCTCATCTCACGATGAGGCCTTTTTTGTTTTATCCGACGAAAAGGAAGAGGGCCCGAGGATCATTAGATACTCGGGCCCCGGCTACTGGAATAGGGTTCATGTTCGGAAATCAGGTGTAGTAGGCTGGGGCGTGCTTTGCGGGTTGGCCGCAAGGCTATTTGGAAGATACGGGGAGTAGAAATGAGCAAAGAAGCCTGGCCTGATTCACATAAAAACACTGAACATTGAACCCGATTAAGAACCCACCCCCCGGTGCAGGCGCAAAAGGAGATCCGCTCCATGGCAGCGCATGTTTCAACTAACATTAAGCGTTCTGATCTCTGAATATACGTTAAGGTACGGAGAAGGCCGTGACCAATACTATGCAGCTCATATTAATACCATAATAAAAACAGCATGTTATAGCTACTTTAGATCTTAACAAAAAGGCCCGGCCAAACTGGCTTAAAAATTAGACCAAAAAAATCAATCTGTTAGGCTGCTGGTAAAAAAATGGGCTACAAACCAATGAGCTGCATTTTTTTAAATAGAAACACGCACCCCACGTTTTATTAATTCTTGCTCAATCTGCGCGGCGGAAGAAAACTGTACGGCATCGATTCCAGATTGAATCGCACCCAACACATTTGCATGAATGTCATCTGTAAAAAAACATTCCGCAGCTTCACACCCGCCCACCGCGATCGCTGCATCATATATTTTCCGAGTTGGTTTCATCGCACCGATCTGAAACGATAAAATGTGATGCTCAAATAACTTATCTATCTGCCATTTTTTTTGAATAAATTCCCAGTGGACATGGTTTGTATTCGACAACAAAACTAAGGGCAATCCTGAATATTTCTTCAAAGACTTTATTAACTCGATCGTGTCGTCCATTGGAGAAAATATATTCGCACAGGCGTAAGATAAATCAGAACGTGAAATATTTTTTCCTACATGTGCTTCGAACAACCCATGCAAATGATCGAAATCAAATTCGCCGGTCTCGAAACGGTTCTCAAGGCCATCGTCGAATAAAAATGATTTTATTTCTTGAACATCGTGGTCAGCAACTGCCGCAATTTGAGAACAAGCACGCTCGATACTGAAATCGATTAAAACTTTGCCTAAATCAAAAATAAGCGAACGAATGGCCATTTATGGAACCGATTTCGACCATAGTCTCTTGGTCATTTCACGGTATTCGGAAACAATAACATCATTCATATAGCGAACCTTTAGATAACAGACTGAACCTTCAGCATCGCTATTCCGAATACAGTCACGCGTAATAAAATCTGTCGACTGTGGAGATATAGGCTTTATGCGTAGCACATGATAAGGCTCTTCAACACTCGCAAAATAGCGTCTTGCGGTCACGCCATCTGTAATTTGATCCAGAAACACACCCCTGGTATCGATCCTTAGTGCTTCCAACCCATTTGATATCCGCCCATTTGCAAAAATCATCTCATAGGACACAACAAATCTGCCATCTGAGGCAACCTCTGCCCTGCCAAATCTAAGTTGATTTCCTTCGTCTGATACCAGTATTTTTCCAACCAAAATCTTATTATACGCACGGACAACGTCGACATAACAAGATGTTATAGGATTAGCCGTTGCCGCCTCTAGTGGAAGCAAGACTGCAAACAAGATGCTTAGAATTTTAAACGAGTTTTTTTTCGTTTTAAACATATTAGAGTTCCAAATAAGGACAATTACCCCATGGAATATAAAAATACTGACCGCAACGCAACAGTTATTAGCACCGAGACCGCTCGGGCAGGTGAATTGAGACTAGTTTCGCAACTCATGCCCAGTGATCATAGGATCAAAGTATTGTCCTTCTAGCTGCTCTCGGTAACACACTGCGCAAGCTGGCAGATACTTCTCTTCCGATCCTAATTCGATGGTAGGTCCGGTC
Source organism: uncultured Polynucleobacter sp. (assembly GCA_964624705.1). Classification (GTDB taxonomy): domain Bacteria; phylum Bdellovibrionota_B; class Oligoflexia; order Oligoflexales; family RGVZ01; genus CAMDKS01. The sequence continues at coordinate 11,838 of CAZUYQ010000020.1, read as the reverse complement.
AAAGTCGGCAGTCCCTCGACCAATTTTAAGTTGAAGATAGCTTTTTTATTGCAGAACGCGCAGGTGGTCTTGACCTCTTCAAAGCTATCAGCGATTTCAAACAACCGACGCGCACCTTCAAAAAGCTCGCCACGGAAATCCGTTCTCAAGCCATAACAGATCACCGGAATATTCAACACTGTTGCAATAAAGCGAAACTGATCAATCACCGACTTTGACATAAACTGTGCCTCGTCCACCAAGACGCAGCTAATATCCTGGAACGTGGCAGGATGTAAAACCGTATCATCATCAATCAGCATGTCTGCTTTTTTTGTTAAGCCAGCACGCGAGGTCACTTCATCCATACCAAAGCGGACATCAAGACATGGTTTCAATAAGAAGACTTTTTTATTCTGCTGCTGATAATTATGGGTTACAGCAAGAAGATTCAAAGTCTTTGCGCTGCCAACAGTTCCGTAACGAAAGTAAAGTTTTGCCATTGCGAATTACTACCCTTATCTTAACGATGGCCACTTGGCCGGATTGCGTTCATGCATCATGCTGTAAATCGTTTCGAAAATATCTTCGGCATTTGGTTTGCTATAATAGTCCCCGTCTGAACCATAGGCAGCTCGGTGAGGTTTTGCAGCCAAAGTCCGGGGCGCAGCGTCAAGCAACTCGTATGCTTTTTGTTCCTCGATAATTTGCTGCAGCATGTAAGCAGAAGCCCCACCCGGCGCATCTTCATCAAGACATAAGAGAGCGTTTGTTTTTTCGAGGGAGCCGCGAATGATTTGAAATCTATCGAATGGCAGCAATGTCTGAACATCTATCAGTTCAACACTGATCCCGATATCTTCCAATAATGCCAACGCGTCTTGAGCAATCCTAATACACGCCCCGTAAGTTACAACAGTGACGTCTGAGCCTTCTTTTAAAATCTCGGGCACACCAAGCGGAACATTATAAGCACCAATATTATCGGGCATGACCTCTTTGACGCGGTACCCATTCAAAACCTCAATGACCAATGCTGGATCATCGCCTTCGAGAAGAGTTTTGTACATGCCAGCGGCTTGCGCCATATTTCTTGGTACACAGACATGAATTCCACGGATGCCATTGATAATCATCCCTAGCGGCGAGCCAGTGTGCCAGACACCCTCTAGACGATGCCCCTTTGTCCGCACAATGACAGGAGCAGCTTGCCCACCTGCAGTTCGATAGCGCAGAGTCGCGACATCATCACTGAGTCCTTGGAAACAATACAGTAAATAATCCAAGTACTGAATATCGGCGACCGGTCGCATACCACGCATAGCAGCACCAAAGCACTGACCTAAAATGGTCGCTTCACGAATTCCAGTATCCGTAACACTGATAAGACCATGTTTATCTTGAAGTCCATCAAACTCAAGGTTCACACCTCCCAATTGACCGATATCTTCGCCACAGATAAAGACTCTTGGATCACGCTCAAGCAATAAATCAAAGAATTTTTGAATGATCTGACGTCCATCGACTTTTTCGCTCGCGGCGGTATAGACAGGTTTTACTTCTGCAATGTTAACAGGTGACTTTCCGGTCTCGCAGTAAAGATGACTGGAATATTTTCTTTGATTGAAAGTTTCATAACGTTCTATATGACGAATCAAAGGAAGCTTGAGATCTTGATCCACGTCACTCAACTGAAATAGCACGCGCTTCATCGTACTCTGAATATTACGGCGATAGAGTGTTGGAACTCTCTTCAATTCCAAAGCATATTTTTGACAAAGCTCGACGCGATCAGTTTTTTGACCGACCGTCTCGAGAAGTGCTATCAGTTCTTCACGTTCTTTTTCAATAGGGCCAAGGTAGGCCTCCCATGCAATCTGCTTTTCTGATTCAACAAATGCACGGGCATTCTCTTCAATGCCGTCTAATTCTTTGGCTGTCGCAAATTTAGATTCGATCATCCAGTTCCGCATATGGGCAATGCAGTCGAAATCATCCTCCCACTTTAAGCGGTCTTTCGATTTATAACGCTCGTGACTACCAGAGGTCGAGTGACCTTGAGGCTGGGTCATTTCAATCACATGAACAAGACAAGGCACATGATCTCTGCGACAGCGTTCTGCGGCTTTCGCATAAGTTTCGACAAGGCCCGCATAATTGAAGCCTTTGACGACAAAGATTTCTATTCCTTTTAACCTCTCGTCATACTTAAAACCTTGCATGACTTCAGAAATCGATTCTTTAGTGGTTTGATATTTAGCAGGTACAGAAATCCCGTAGCCATCATCCCAAACACTCATAAGTAGAGGAACCTGTAGGACGCCAGCTGCGTTCATGGTTTCCCAAAATAAGCCTTCGCTCGTCGAGGCGTTGCCAATAGTTCCAAATGCAACTTCAGAGCCTGATTTAGAAAAATTCTTGACGTCACCAAGGCGTTTGTTGCCGCGGTACATCTTCGAAGCATAAGCTAAACCTAAGACACGCGGCATTTGTGCGGCAGTTGGCGAGATATCGGAAGAGGTGTTTGGCGTTGCGAGTTGATCTAACCAATTTCCAGCTTCGTCAATATAACGTGTGCCTGGATGGTTATTCATCTGGCGCCCGCCAGAGTGGGGATCATGCTCGATATTTGTATCTGCAAAAAGTTGCGCGAAGAATTGCCGTACAGTTAATCCGCCGATGGCCATCATAAACGTTTGATCGCGGTAATATCCTGCACGCCAGTCGCCAGCACGAAAAGCACGCGCCATCGCCAACTGCGCCACTTCTTTGCCATCGCCAAAAATTCCAAATTTTGCTTTACCCGACAAAACTTCTTTGCGGCCAATAAGGCTTGCTTGGCGACTTTCACATGCAATTTTATAATCGGCTAAAACCTGGTCTTTATTCATTGTTTTTTTCCTGCTGGCAGCGTTAGGCTGCGTTACAAAGGAAACGCTCCCCATCATGGGAACCAACTTTGCAACATCGGGTAATTTCATGTTTAATTTTACCGAAAGAATCGTAAACGCGGGTTCGCTTTGACGCAATGTAGAAATTGTATTTCGGCTTTTTTCTATGCTAGGAATAGACAACCAAGTAGTATTAACAGCCGGTTAAATTAATATGATTTTAAGATATTCTAAGGTGGCTATATATGAAAATTCTAAATATCTTTTTTTTGACATTTATCGCTGCCATCACAACTTCAATTCAAGCCGCTAACTTTGAATTAATTTCAAAGATGATTGACAATCCCGATTCCCCAAAAACGGTTGAACAGTTTTTGGAAGTTTTATCCCAAAAAGACCCTGAATTTTTTAAGCACTTTACTCTTATGCGCGAGAGCCAGAGTTTACAAGGATCTACACCTCAATTTCCTCGAGCAATCGTTTTTGGTGAGGATGCTAAGTTTGTTTTAACGTTTAATGGTAGCCCGAATCAAACCGGCTATCAAAAAATTGAAATGATGCAGTTCGTGGAATCTCAGGACGGCAAGAGTGGGTTTGAACTACGCGAACTTACTTTTGGTAAAGACCAGCGACCAATGCTTTCGGCGGCAAACCCAGCGGAATGTTCGCGTTGTCACGGGACCGACCCCAAGCCCATTTGGGAAGAGTACGACCGCTGGCCTGGCGCTTTCGGGGAAGATGACGACGCATTGATTGACTTCGATGAAGTTCAGAAATATCCACCAGGTGGATATGATAATCCTCAATATGTAGCCACTCACCGGCAGCATCTCAAGGAATATCGCGCATTCCAAAAACTAAGGACAAATCATGAACGTTACCGATTTCTTAACATTCCAAGAGACATGGAGTCTCCGGTCGCTCCTTATATTCCAGCCACGCGTAGCGGAAAATTTCCTCTACGCCCCAATCTTCATCTCTCAAAAAGTTTTGCTGAGCTAAATAGCCGGAAGCTAAGTTCGGGAATTTTCAAGCGAGACGATCAATGTATTAATACGGGCCTACCTATTCTTACCGTTCTACTGATAAATTGCGGAGATCATCGTGATATAAAAGGACGTCTTAAAGTTGTGACAGAGGCCATGACTCAGGATGCCTTAAAATTCCCGCCACCGGTCGCTCTTACACCAGCACACTGGAACTCCTTAAATGATCCAACAGTTCGCTTAGAAACCATCCATCTTTTAAACTTGATGGGGATCTCTGACTACGACTGGTCGTCGGCAAGGCTCAAGCGGCAGTGGAATTATTTTCAAGGTTATGACGATGCCAGTGATAAATTTCTAGAGTTTATCTGGCCTACACTAGCCAAACAAGGATTTAATCTGCCAAGTTATAAAGCTGTATATAAAAATCTTCATCCATACTCTAATTATGATTTGAGCGAATACGACTCAGAAGACTCGATGGGTCCGGATAAATCTGCTGTGGAGTTGGCTTGCTTGAACTTAACCGATTCTATCGGTTTGTTTTCCATCGAGAAGTTTAAGAGTTCGTGCCTCAATTCTCGCGATCAACAGGACCCAGGAATTCCAAAGACGATTCAAATGTGCCTCACCTGTCATAGCGGCAAGAATACCTCTGCACCCCCATTGCCTTTGGATCGTCTTTCCGAATTAAGAAAAGTCCCTGGTTTGATCGATCGTATCTGGGAGCGAATCGACGCAACAAGCCCAAGTCAACGTATGCCACCAGATCGTCCGATGACGATTCGTGAATATCGAGAATTACAACGCTATTTTTCAGAGAGCTGAATTAGTTTCGAAACTCAGCAATCACCGGCGCATGATCGGACGGCTTCTCGCCTTTTCGTTCATCACGGTCTACACGAACACTCGTACATCGCATTGCCATAGACGGCGTCGCATAGATCATATCAATTCTTAAACCCTTGTTTTTTACAAAGGACAATTCGCGGTAGTCCCACCACGTAAAGATTTTCTCATCGCCATGGTGCATACGCAGCGTGTCGACAAAACCAAAAGAAACAAGAGCAGCTAAGGCCTGCCGTTCTTTTGTGGAGCAAAGAATTTGTTCGTACCAAGCCCTCGGATCATGGACATCGCGGTCGTCTGGCGCGACGTTAAAATCCCCAACGAGCACGATTTTGTCACTCTGCTTATAGTTCTGTTCGAGGAATTGCTTCGCTCGACTTAGCCATTCTAACTTGTAAAGATATTTTTCGCTGCCGACCGACTGCCCGTTGGGAATATAGGCAGAGATAACAGTCAGCCCGTCCGACTCGACCGATAGAAATCGTGCACTATCGTCAGAATGGCCGTCACCAAAATTCTTTGCACTTACGGTCACAGGTTTTTTCGTCAGAATCGCCACGCCGTTATAGGTCTTTTGACCAAAAACCGCACTTTGATAACCTACTTTTGTAATAGCTTCGAAAGGATAATTATCTTCTGTGCACTTTAGCTCTTGCAGGCAAAGATAATCAGGTGATTCACGCCCTAAAAACGCCAGAAGACGATCCAGGCGTGCATTGATAGAGTTTACATTCCAAGTAACTATTTTAGTCATAGAAATTCAATACACGATTACATTCAATTAGAGAAGTTCCATCTCCGTAATCGGTGTACCGCTTAGATTATCAGCATATTGGAAATCACTGGTGGGAATGGCGTCATTACGCTGGCCTTGGGATTTAAAAATGAGGCGATAGGTGTCACACTCAACATAATTAAAACCAACGGCGAAGGGGTACTTGTCGCAGGCATCGCCTTGCCCCGCCTTCATTCTCAAACCGCAACGGTCTGAAAATTCGATGTTCTTCTTATCAGCCGCTAGTATACCGTGACGAACATGATGTGGGCATCGCTTGCAGAGCATGTTTCAATCCCTTCCTTGGACGAAAAACATCTTTGATACGGGTGCAGGTCTAGCAAACGAACAGAATCTAGTCACTACCTGCGACTAAAGTTCCCATCTTGGGCTTCCGCTCATTTAACTCTACTGCTGCGACAATGTGATTTACTTTGGATCATATCAGGAATTGAATCGATTGCAATGTTTCTTTTGTATCGTTCATTAAAGAAAGATTAACCAACTTAAATCCTTACGCGGACTGGTGTTGGGGAAAAATTCCTCGAGCGCCCCTTACCATTGACCTCTATGAGCTCCGTTTGTTAGCCTCTGGGTTCCTATTTATTTATAAGGAGGCTGCAGCCATGGCTTGGCTTGAACGAGATCGGGCTCCAGTGTCAAAGGGCGAACGCATTGATACCCCGGACGGGCTCTGGGAAAAATGCGTCACATGCGAGGAAATCATTCTCCGCAAGGAGCTTCACGACAATTTGAACGTGTGCCCCAAGTGCCAGCACCATTTCCCGCTGCCAGTGTGGTCACGTATCCACTCACTTATTGATCACGACACGTTCCAAGAATTTGATCAAAATTTAAGAACCCTTGATCCCCTAGAATTCGTTGACAGCAAGCCTTACAAACAACGAGTCGAAGAGCTTCACAAAAAAACCGGCAGGTGGGACGCCTTTGTTGCAGGCCGCGGCTTGCTATGTGGGCGCGCCATACAGCTTGGCGTGTTTGACTTTCAATTTATGGGCGGCAGCATGGGTTCCGTGGTCGGCGAAAAAATCGCACGACTTTTCTTACGGGCGACAGAAGCGCGCGAACCTGCAATCATCGTCACCGCAAGCGGCGGAGCGCGGATGCAGGAGGGACTGATGAGTCTTATGCAGATGGCAAAAACCTGCGCCGCACTCGGTAAAATGCGCGAAAACGGCGTACCTTTTATTTCTGTGCTCTGTCACCCAACGACTGGCGGTGTCGCTGCAAGCTTCGCGATGTTAGGCGATATCAATCTCGGTGAGCCGGGTGCTCTTATCGGGTTTGCGGGTCCTCGTGTGATTCAACAAACCATTAGGGCTCAACTTCCAGAAGGGTTTCAGACTGCTGAATACCTTCTCGAACACGGCATGCTTGATCTTATTTGTCACCGTGATGCGTTGCGGGTAACCATTGCCCGTATGCTCGACATTTTGGCTTCAGGGAAAAAGTGAAACAAACTTCTACAACGCCTGAGCCTCAAGAGATTCTTGAACTATTTGGTAAGCGTTCGTCGGTTATCAAGCCAGGGCTTGATCGGATTAGATCAGCATGGAATCAATTAGGTCGACCAGGCGCTACTACACCGACGATCCTTGTCGCAGGAACAAACGGCAAAGGCAGTACCAGTGGGCTTTTATGGCACATGCTGGCTGCGAATGGCCTAAAGTCTGGCTTTTTTTCGTCTCCTCATTTAACAGAATTTCGCGAGCGCATTGCTGTTTCAGATCAAGAAACAAGGAATAGTGAGCTGGTCGAGACTCTTCATGAGATTAAAACAACTCTCACGGCAGCTGTTTGGGACGAGCTTAGTTTTTTCGAGATCAATACGCTTCTTGCATTGAAGATTTTTGCGGCACGCAAAACAGAGGTCAATGTGCTCGAAGTTGGCTTGGGTGGAAGGCTTGACTGCACCAATATGGTCGATCCCCTCGTCAGCGTTATAACAAGTATCGGCGTTGACCATACTGAATTCCTAGGTTCTGATACCACCAGCATTGCCTGGGAAAAGGCCGGTATTATGCGCTCTGGACGAGCCTGCCTCTGGGGTGGACTCGTTTCTGCTGATCAAAAAGCCGACGAGGTCATTCGTAAAGCGGCGAAAGATCAAAATGTCTCACTTAAAATCGCAAATGAACATTTTTTCATCAAATCGATTTCTTATTTCACTACCGATTCTCATAAAACCTATACACTTCCAAGCCGAGTTCAAAAATGGCCCAACTTTCTGCAGCGAAATTTTGTCATGGCGGCAGCTGCCTTCCAAGAATTTACGAGTTCAAAAGAACTTCCCGATACGCTCAAACAAAAAAACATCTCCTTAGACGTCGCTCTAGCAAGATTTGGCGATCCTAAGATTCCTTGGCCCATTACTTTAACCGGGCGCTTTCATCCTATTTCGTTAAAACATGAGAAGACTTCGGAGACGGTGAGACTCCTGATCGACGTGTGCCATAACCCGCACGGAGCAAAGGCTTTGGCCAAGGGATTAGAAGAGACAGGCATTATCCCTGCGGGCGAATCGCGCCCAGCAATGCTCTGTATTTTGTCAGACAAAGATGACAGTGGTATTTGGCAGGCCTTAGAAGGTAAGATCAGCGAAGCATTCTTGTTTAAAATTCCGTCTGATCGAAGTTGGTCCCAGGAATCCACAAAAATTCCTGCTACGATGTTTGATTCCTTTGACGCATGTTTTTCTCAAGCAATGTCTCGTAAAGAATTACGAATCGACAGCCAGCAACCATGGCTCATTTGTGGATCGGTTGCTGCAGTGGGTGAAGTGTTTAAATATTTTAAGAGTCACCATTGGAATATCTCGTGAAAGTGACAGCAAAAGCTTCCATTGCCTGCGGCCTCATGATTTGCATTCTCTTGCTAGATAAAGCCGCATTTTCTCAAAATGAAACGCATGTCACCATTCCAGGGGCAAGTGATTCGCCTCAGTTTTTCTTTGATGCCAGAAGCACAGGTTTTACTAAAGACGGCAAACAACGAGTTTTCGAGGGCGATGTTATTGCAATCGGTCCTAAAAGCTTAGTCACAGCGGACAAGGTTGTAAGTGATGAAGAAACTCATTCTATCATCGCCGAAGGCCATGTCATTATATTAACCAATGGTCAGTATATCACCGGCGATAAAATTCAACTCTGGGGTGAAACCGGCGATGTTAAAGTAACGAATGCCTTGCTCGTTATCAACGATAGCAGCGAATCGGATCGCATTGCTCATGAAATCCTTGGTTATAGCGCTAGTGAAATTGAATTCGAAGCCCATCGCAGTGCCCGTAAAACAGAAATCGATAAAAAGAAAAGCGAACTTAGAAGTGAAGCAAGGCAAAGAACAAAAGAAGGGCTCAATGTCCCTAAGAGCGTCATTGATGATTATGCGAGATACCTTGAACAAGGTGACATGATATCGGAGCAAGAGAACCCAGCATTTGCTCAAATGTCTGAGGCTCGCCGCAAGACTCTGCGTAAGCGCCGTGATTTTTGGGAGCAGGCTCGCCTCTCCGACCGCGTTAAAGGAAACGCCTCTGCCACCGCTTATTTTCGGATGACTGGCGACACACTCGAAAGAACAAACGGCAATGATTTTAAGTCGACTGACGGCTTGTGGACTCCCTGCCACTGCGAAAAAGATGAAGAACCGGCATGGGCACTTCGGTCTTCCAAAACAGAAGCACAACCTGGTGGTTATGCGACGTTCACCAATACCGTATTAGAAGTTAAAGGCGTGCCGGTTATCTATCTACCTTGGCTTCGAGTGCCCATTAAAGACAAGCGTCAATCCGGTCTTTTGATGCCTTCGACAAGCTCGGACTCGGCATCAGGAAGTGTTTTTTCACAGCCCCTTTATATTGATCTCGGTCCAGATAAAGACATGACCGTAAAGGCAGAAGTTTTCGAGAGACGCGGCACTAAGATCGCTACCGAGTATCGGCAGCAGACGAAACAGTACAGCGGCTTCCAACTCAATGGTGAGTTGATGCAAGACCGACTGTGGTCTTTGCGCCGCGCAAATAGGCAAGATTTGAAGAGTCTTTATATGAGTGGCTTAGATGCCGCTTCAGATCCATCACAAAATAATGAAGGCGATATTTCCGCCGATTATTCCGGCCGCGACTATGCGCGCATGCGTCTTCGTCAAAAAAGCTTTTGGGATTCTATAAAGCGGACAGATTGTGTAAATGTAGATCCTTCAAGACCCAATGCTCAGAAGGAATGCCGGGACGCCCTTTCCACAAGCCTGCGTTACCCAGATAATGATCGCCGGGGGATGTTTCGTTGGAAAGCTCAAGAGCGTTTTTCGGATCGTCTAAGTTTGGTCACAACCGGTGAGCTTTATTCTGACCGTCAATATAATACTGACCTTTATGTGCCCGAGAGTTTCGAAGCCGGATTTGACACGGGCAGTGGTGAAAGATCCATACAACCTGCAAGGGCACAAGTTCACTACGATGGTCGCGAATACTATTTAGGAATCGGATCTTCTTTTGGTGATTATGTTTTAAGAAATGATCGCTACGAGGGCTATCAGTTACCGTCCATCGTTAAGGCAAAAACACGTTGGTACCGGCTGGGTAATACCGGTTCTCCGATATATGGCAATTTAAGCACCGAGCAATACCGTATTTCGCGAAATGCTGGAAATCCCGAAGATAGCGAACATGATCAGGTTCTACTACCCAACGCCTGGTGGCGTCGTGCAACCGGATCTATTATCGCACCCATTTCGTCGGACTCAGCGGTTCAAGTTGATCATTTTACCGATATCGAAGCTCGGTCCATTGCATTTGATAGTTTTCAGCAAAATAAAAATATGACAAGTAGCATGCAGAGTTTACGGACTGGTTTCCGCTTTCAACTTCCTATAGATGGAAAGCGCCCTTTACCAAATTGGCTCGGTGGCAGTGAGATCCGTGGCGAAGATGGCGTTCGAAAGATTCAGCATCTTATGAATTGGTCGATGACTCTGACTGGCAGACCCACTGTCGTAAGACGAGGACCGTACGGCGAATCGACTGGCCCACTCGCAGACATAAAAGGCGCAAAAGTCTTTATGGCTACCGATACTGCCGGCGTCGATGAAGCTATCAAACCAGAAGATTTTATGTCGCCGTACCAGCTCGTGACATTTGATATGAGTCACCGTTGGAAGATTTTTAATGAGCTATGGAAAAAACTAGACGGCAGTGCCGCCCCGAAATCAGAAGAGGGTCAAGCGGACAAAGATAAAGAGAAGCCCACATTATCCTTTGAAGAAAGAGCGCGTCGAGAATTGCTCTACAGCATGGATCATCCTGTTCGTAAGGATACCGATATGTTTTCAGAGGACCAAACAAAGTGGTTTATCAACCGCTACCAGTTGCTCGAATCGGATTATCAAGAACCACTTAGCTTAACAGCGACGATTAGCTATGACCGACTAAAAGACCTAAAACACGCTGACGCTCTGAAACAACACGACGGGAAGCTGGCCGTTGAAACAAGACCTTGGACTGAGCCATCCGCGACGATTGGTATTAACGCAGCAGGCTGGGGCTTATCGGGCACATCGCAATACAATATTTATGACAAGATTGCCACCAAACATGCATTTAGCTTGACGCCGCCAGGATTCGCCTCCACCAATGTCAGTCTAGGTTATACGCTTACTCAAGCGGCCGTCTACAGTGAGAACAAAGTAAGCTTTACCGAAACACGAGAAAAAGCCATTCAGTTGGTGACCTCACTTACGAAACCAATTTTTACCACCTATACTTGGAATCAGAGAGACATAAAGGATCCAAATTCTCATGATATTACAAGGGACTATCAACAGAAAATCGGCCTTGTTTATGCATCACCGTCTAAATGCTGGGGACTCGGCTTCTCACGCGAAAAAACTTATGGAACTCTTGAGGAAAATGCCTCGTATGTTCTTCAGCTAAATATTATTTTTATGGGCCAAGCGCGAGATTTGCCACAAATGGGACAGTCGATCGAACGAGAGCTCAAGAAATCTTAAAGGATCATTACTCCTAGGTGGATCGTCACCATTTTCATGGAGCTACATCGAATCCTATAATTGAATACTCTTAAGGGTTTTCACCCAGCCCCCAAGCTATGCAACTTTACCTAGTAATATTTAGAAAAAACAAACAAAATTAGCTTGTTATGTTTGCAATTTTACTACGCGGCACTCATCCTCATCTTTAAGGAAGAGGATACCGACTTAATGACGAAGAAAATGAAGCGCGAAACTCCATGCAGCGATTGCGCTCTAAAATGTCAATCTATTCTAGGTCTGGGGTCTCTACAGAATTGCAGACATATTGTCCTCCAATGGTTTCATGACT
>CAZUYQ010000019.1:48360-52334 GCA_964624705.1 uncultured Polynucleobacter sp. | reverse complement strand
GCGTCGAAATAAAATACATCGCAACGACCCACCACAGCGCTGCAAGGCCAGCCGCGGCCATTGCGCCCATTTGTCTCTGGAATTCAAACATCGGTCGGCTACGAATCTTAAGATAAAGAACACTCCAGATACGACGCTTCAAGATACCGCGCCGGTACATATAAGATTCAACTTCGTCGTCGCTACTGTGTTCATCAATCCAAGCATATTTCCTTTTTTTTGCATACCAACGCTCAAGTCGATTCATGGCGACACAGCGTCTGAGAAAGGAAAGATAATCTACCTGAGGTACGAGTCTCGGATCAATTTCAGTGGCAATCCGCATTAAACTTGAGAGTCCGTCACGAAAACGATACGTGCAGTATTCATCAACAAATCGCAACTCGTTTACAATTGGTTTCAGATGCTCTTGATTAAGACTTTCTGCTTCGGCCAGAAGTGTTCTAAGCTCCTTAATAAGATACATGCCCTTACTCAGCAATTCTCGCGTTTCTTCAAGATAATGAATGAGTGCCTCAACACCATCACCCGAGTCATCGTACACGGTCGCGATATACTGATGAACTTTACGCAGTGCCTTTGTTCGTTTGGCAATGCGTTTTAAAAAATAACTCGCGAACGAACAACCGAAAATCCTCGCTTCGGAAATCGCTCTCTGAATAGATACAGTCGGTCGCCCTTCGGAGGCACTCCGAATATAATTGCGTAACACGATCAAAGGAGAGCGCTGTTTATTGACACCCATTAAATCTTTGAATGTAAAACGAGGCTCACGAAAACGAACCAAAGGTCGCATGTCGGCATAGAATTTTGCTTTTGTATAAGTTTGAGGGGTAATTCCCATCTGAGCTGGAAAAAAAAACCAACCTTCTACGACATAGGTTTGTTTGCGATGCCGTCCACCTACAGCTGGAATCACTGGGTAATCGAACACAGTCTCTAATTGAGTACGATCATGGGCAGCAAAAGTAGAACGAACACGAAACTCGTTTGCACGACGTTTTTCGCCTTTTTTCTCGGCGGCCTTGCCCTTCGGGAGCTGCACTCCACCAGCTGATTTATCGCGGGGCTTTGAATACAAAAGGGGACCTCTCAAGTCGACGTTCTAACAATAGAGTAATCCACACTCTATTGTTTGTCTTTTAAGAAGTCCCCTCAATAGGAAATATTTGCCGAACAACTAAAAGTTTGCAGCCTGAGCAGCCTTTACAGCTGCCACTGCGTCAACGGTACCAAACCCCCAAGTGTTATTGGGGATCGAGTTACCAGAAACGCCGCCACAGGTCTGTGAGGGTTCTTTGGTCGGTTGAGCAGTTTGCATTAGGATTTTTCTAGTTTCTTCAATATGACCAGCAAGTCTCGGATTCGCTGACCACATAAGCGCAACAACGCCCACGACGTGTGGTCCAGCCATTGAAGTTCCGCTCCACTTTAATCCGCCGGCGTACATGCTACCACGAACCGAACTACGAATTCCCTCGCCAGGTGCCGTGACGTTTGGGCCAATCATATTGTCAAAAGTCGAAGGGCCACGGCTAGAAAACCTAGCAATCTTATTCGTCGCATGATTCATGGCACCAACACTTAGGACATTCTCGGTGTTAAATGCCGGCCCAGTTTTGATCGTGGAGCATTCAGGACCATCATTGCCGGCCGATACCACCACAAAGATCCCGGCTGCTTCTAGTGCTTTAAGAACTGCAGTAAATTCATTACCCTCACAACCTTCACCCTTATCGCAGCCCCAACTATTATTCATAACATGAGGAGCTTTTGTCGGATCACCGTCTCTAAAGTTATCCGCCCCAAATTTCCAAGGCGCGATGAAATACTCGAAGCATTCAATATAAGATGAAGGACGGCCTATACCCGCGTCCATATTTCGACATGCCATCCACTGTGCACCTGGTGCAACACCAATTTGATTTCCTGCACCGTCATCACCAACAACAGTTCCAACAGTATGAGTTCCATGGTCATGGTCATCACAAGGAATAGCGTTATTATATCCACAAGAAGACGCGCCACCTTGTGTCTTATGAATAGAGTCATGCCAGTTATAGTCGTGGCTGGCTTGACCGTTCACCCAGCCTCTGTAATGCGGCTTCAAAGCAGGATGATCCCACTGCACACCCGTATCTTGACCCGCGATCACGATCCCTGCGCCTGTTACACCCAGATCTTTCCAAACTTTGTCGGCACCTATGCGGGACAGGTTTGCTCCGACTGCAAACTGTTTTTCTTCAGAATATTGCAAGGTGGTAGGAAGCATTTGCTTCACAGCGGGATCACCTACAACACGCATAACATCATCACGAACAGCGATTTCTTTGAGTTGCTCTGCACTTGCGTTATGAACCACTATTAAATTTACGACCCAGTGAGCATCATGTGAAATTTTCTGCTCTTTAAGCCATGCACGTAATGATTTCTGAGTGGTTTGCGCTGTTTCAACCAGAGCGGCATGGACAAATCGTCCTTTTTCTACTTTGGTTTGAAGATCGCGTGCCCCAGCTAAATTAGCTTCATCACGCATATAGACCAGTGCATCCACATGTGCAGCTGTCGATTTAGATTGAAGCTGCTGCCAAAGCCACGAACTCATTTTAACTTGCGCTGGATCGTGAGCTACAGAGGCTGAGAAAGCCATCCCTGACCATATTGCTGCCGAAAACACGAGAGCAATTCGACGTTTCGCATCCATGCGAGACTCCTTTTGATAAGTATGAGTAATATTTTTTTAATTATCGCCAATTTAATTTGGCGTGACTAGGAAAAAAGAATCATTGCTCCAAATAAGAAAAAAAGCGCTGAAGCAGTCCATCTCACATATTTTAATGGGATATACTTTAAAAACCCTTCTCCTAACCAAACAGTCAAACCATTGGTAAAGAGCATTCCTAGAGTAGAGCCCAGCGTTACCAAGATCATATTTTGAAATCTCGCCGCGAGCGCAACTGTCGCCAATTGCGTCTTATCGCCCATTTCAGCTAAAAAGAACGCGACAAATGTTGTCAGAAAAGCACCATATTTGGCATCGCTATTCAAACCTTCATCTTTATCAGGAATAAGAATCCAAAAAGCGAATGCGACAAAAATACCAGCCAATATCAGTTTCAGCCAATATTCTGGGATCATCTGACTCAATTGAACGCCAAACCAGGTGGCGATTGCATGATTCAGAATCGTCGCAAAAAAAATCCCTGCCAAGATCGGCAGGGGCTTTTTAAATTTGATTGTGAGGAGAAGAGCAAGAAGCTGGGTTTTGTCTCCCATCTCTGACACTGCTACAAGAAGAAACGATTGAAACAATGCAGAGAAGGAATCCATTAAATCTTAAACCTTGTTAGTAGGCACCGAAGAGACCTGGCGTGATCGATTGGTTTGCAGTCACCTGCACTTGGCCGACGATGAAGTCGTCAATATCCCAGGTAGGACCATCAGAACCGTTACCCTTACCAGCGTAAATATACACGTTATAGACACCGCGATTCAAGACATAAGAAGGGAGACCAAGAGTCGTTGCACCACGTGGTACAATTGTCTCGCCAATTTTTCCTGAGCCCTGTGCAAGTTGAAGAGTACTGCTACCAAAGTCTACGCCGCAAATATTCGCAACATTCACGTTAACGCTTGTATTGTCTTGATTCACTTGAAACTGGAAGAAGTAAATCGAGCCACTCAGTGGAATAGCAGAAACTTTATCCATACATGAAGTATTTGGATAGTTGCCGTTACCAATATGCATCACTTGATCCTTACCGAATACCACTGTATTTGGGGTCGGCTGTTGAACTTGTCCAATGGGACCATATTCCGGAGTTGGTACACCCGATTGTTGACATGGTGGAGTTGTACACTGACCGTTTCCACCAGGAATTGGTTGATATCCAGGAGCACCGTTATATCCAGGGGAACCAGGTGCGCCCGGTAATGGATTAGGGCTGGTTGAGCCACCAGGAGGAGTAGTGTTA
>CAZUYQ010000019.1:26366-48280 GCA_964624705.1 uncultured Polynucleobacter sp. | reverse complement strand
CAGGAACTACCGGTGTAGTTGGACCAGGTGTTGTACCTGTACCGTTATTCACTACTGGTGGGGTAGAAGGAGGGTTACTATTCGATCCACCGCTACTTCCGGTGAAGCTCGCTTGACCGCAAGAGGTCTGAGTTATTAATACGATTAAGCTTAAGAGTCCGATAATTGTCCAACGCATGAAACACCTCACAACAGCTTAGAGATAGAAAACCAACAGCAACTACTACAATCAATTTTTCAGTCGTGATCTCAAGGAGACCACTCAAGCCAGCTTATGCACTCTTTATGCCAGGGCTTTGAGAACGGGCTATTAAGGGGTTAGAGCCATTTAGAGCGATTTTGGTGTCCAAACTTTAGACGGTTTGACGATAGACATTGCAAGGTGAACGGTATATCAAGTGGCTCCCTACTTCGTTACATAGGACCCCTATGCTAGAAATTATCTTCAAAAATCAGCATTTTTGTGCCGTTCATAAACCAGCCGAATGGCTTAGTGTGCCGTCTCGCGACGGTGTCAAGGACCCTCGTCCAGTTGTCGGCAAGCAGCTAGACGAGGACTTAGGTATGAGAATCTGGCCCTGCCACCGCCTTGACGAAGATGTTTCTGGCGTTCTACTTTTTGCTTTGTCTGGCCCCGCCCATAAAGTCGCGAATGGTTGGTTTGAGCAACATCAAGTCGTCAAGACTTATGAAGCACTCAGCGAAGACACCGGAACTTTACCACCTTATAAGCAAGTTCAGGAATGGCAGTGCAAGCTGATGCGCGGCAAACGTCGTGCCTATGAGGCAGCTTTTGGCAAGGATTCGCATACGAAGGCCTGGCTTAAGGGACGTGAGAATTATAACGGTTTAAAGGTCTGTGTTTGGAATTTACAACCACTGACTGGCAGGCCGCATCAGCTCCGCTATGAAATGGCGCGTCACGGTTGGCCGATTGTTGGTGATGCTTTGTATGGATCAAAACAAACATTCCTCGAACCTGGTATTGCATTGCAGGCGGTCACTTTAGATTTTGCCCAATGTCCAAGACGCGAGGAGTTTCAGCTACCAGAAAAAATTTCAGTGTCCGGTATTCACCGTTTTTTTTAGTGCGACACTACAAACTGGGTAGGCATAAATGTTCGATCATACATATTTTGTACAGGCCTAGAATTGAGCGGGTAAAGTTTGCGAAATTCTGAAATTTGCTCGGTAGAAAATTCAATGGTATCGGCGAAGACAAACCACTGCGTGTTCTCACTACAGGGCGGCATTGTACTACTTCCGCTGTAACTCCATACATTACGTTTCTGAGGCATTAATTGGGTTAAATCTAGGTCTTTTGATAAGGATGAGTTTTTTGACAGAACATCGTCAAATAACGCCACCCCCTTCTCTTTGCTTTTTTCTACAAATACAGCAAAGCCTAACGACTTACCCTGCTCATTTGTATGAATAAACTGAACTTCCATGGGATAATTAAATCCGCTCACTGTGTGTTCACTCGGGCTGTGGAACTCGATCGATATTAGCTTGTACGTAACACCATCTAAAACAACGGAGTTTTTCTGATCTGGCAGAAGAGTAAATGTTCGACCATTGCTTGCAATCTGCGTTTTTGCCGGTTGATAAAAAATAGATACTGGCATGGGCTGCGACGGTAAACGCGTAGGAATATCAACAGGAGATTGACGCTTACCTGAACTGCATAGTGCAAATCTTTCTTCCAATGCGCCCCAGCTTTCAGGGCTAGTTGCTCCAGAGTAAGACCAATCACTAATCGTATCTTCTAGACCAAAAGTCTTACCTGACAACACTGACCTTTTTGATTTAGTCGCGGAAGCTAGGGCTTTCAAGGAAACTTCTTTCGACGCAAAGCACCATAATAAACCGGTGGCGGACAATAAACCTAAGGTCGCATGAAAGATTCGACCGTAAGTTTTTGCCAACTTTATGGAGTTAAACCATCCGTTTGGTTTTATGTCGAACTTCACTTAGAACCTCCCATGATGCCAATGACTTGCAGTCCATGGCCTAAACATATAGAGGCATCGGCAAGCTCGTCCGAGGGCTAAAGGGAGACTTTTATAACTGTCGATATTTACAGAGAATAAGTTTAAATATTTCCATAAAATATAATATACTTCCCTCTTCATCAGATGAATGGAGGCTTTTATCTATGACTGCTCACTACGTATTAATGGCATTTCTCATCATGAGACTCGCCCAACACTTTATTGAGACTTCCCTTGCAAGGCTCAATTTTTCTTATTGGAACGATCCCGTGAAGCAAGAGGCCGCGCGCATCGAGTTAGGGATTTCTACCGAAGATATGCTAAAAAGCGCAGACTACTCACGCGCTAAGTATCAGTTCAGCCGGTTCCGAAATTCGGTCTCGACTCTCGTTCTTATCGCGTTTGTGGGATTTGGTGGTCTTGGCATGATTGAAGCTTGGGCCATCAAGGGTGCGCAAGCATTGGGGTATGGAAGCATCGTTACCGGAGTCCTTTTCTTTGCAATCCTTATGCTTCTTGCCCAAGTCTTAGGTCTACCATTTGCGGTCTATAATACGTTTGTGATCGAGGAGCGCTTTGGATTCAATAAGCAGACCCCTCGCGGCTTTATGGTTGATTTATTAAAAGGACTCGTCATTTCTGCCGTACTAGGTGGCCCTCTCATTGCGGCTATTCTATGGATTATGGAACGTGCTGGTAATAACTGGTGGGTTTGGGCATGGCTTATTTTACTGGTGTATTTGGCAAAAAAAGAATTGTCTTGTTTGACACTCTAGTGAATGACATGTCTCCAGCAGAGGTAACGGCTGTTTTAGCACATGAACTTGGTCACTTTAAACTTCATCACGTGCGTAATGGCATTATTAGAGGTTTAGCAACATCGCTTGGCGTGTTTTTCCTTATTAGCTTGATGCTACCGAAATCGATCTTTTACGAGGCATTCCAGCTAGCTGATATCACCAACTATGGTGGACTGATTGTCTTCAGTCTATGGTTCAGCACTATTGAATTTTTAATTCAACCTTTGGAGACTTGGATTTCTCGTCGCAACGAATTCGCGGCGGATGGATTTGCCAAGGAAAATATCGGCGGCCCAACCGAGATGATTGACGCACTAAAAAAACTACGGGAAAAAAGTTTCGTCATGCCGATCAGTCATCCACTTTATTCAGCAATTTATTTTTCTCATCCGCCTATGCTTGAGCGGTTGCGAAGTTTAAAAGGCTGAAGGTCTTTCGGAGCAGCCATTACTATTCAAACATCATGACAGAGGACGGAGGAATTCCGTCCTCTTTTGCTTCACCCACTTTGACGTCACGCTGTGATAGTACAAACTGTAATTCGAAAATCGCATCATTTCTGCCCATAGGTACAGCAATTACGGGGTTTACGACGAGATGTTGAATAATATGGTTTTCACCCATAATGACTTTTGGCAGACCAATCGCCACTCCAATACCTAGTTTTGCGAAATTAATTTTAACTTTGCCTAGAATCTGATTACACATCTCACCAGTAACGTCGGCTAAGAATTCGTTATCGTACTTCACTTCCATTCCTGCAAATAAAATGTCCGCCAATTGTTTAATAAATGGTTTTGTCATGCTTAAACCCATAGAACCTGCAAAACCATCGCCTGTTAAAGCAATTAATCCTGTACAGAAGCCCTTCTCTGGTTGGCCTGGAGTGCGAATTGAGACTTTGCCGCGCTGTGGCGCTTGATGAAAATAGAATTCATACACTTGTGCAGCAGATTCTAAAAAGACATTTATAATGCGGACGTCATAGGTCGGCTTAACTACTTTTTTCTCAAAATCTTTTTTTATAGCTTCTGCCAATTTGTCGAGATCGAATGGCTTCTGTAAAAAATGATTTACTTTTAATGCTTCTGCTCGTGCTGAAATTGCAGGATCATCTTGACCGGTCATCACATATATTTTTGCTGTGCGATTCATCGATGCCGCTCGCGCTACTGCGCAAACTTGCAATCCATTCATGGAGGGAATACGTACATCCATAAGGATCAAATCATAAGATTTACTCTGAATCCAATTTACTGCCTGCATACCATCAAAAGTTGACTGCACTGTAAACCCCTGCGCGACCAAAAATTCTTGCAAAGAATTGTTAAGATCGACATCGTCTTCACAAATCAAAGCTGTTTTGCGCTTCTGAGCGTCAACTACTGGTTTTTTCTGCTCGGCGATTGACACATCTCTCTCCTATAGACCTTGGGCCCTGCACTTTTGTGGTTACTACAACTTTGTTTAAAACCGGTTTCCCTGGGTGATCGGATTAAATTTTAATCACTATAATCTGCCTATTTTACTGGCCACGAAATTGTTGAATATATTTCAATTATATCATTGGGTTATATATGACCCTTGCTAACCTTGCTCAGAAAGTATGCTAAAATTTCCTAGTGGGCAAAACAGTCATTTTAATTTTTTTAAAACAGGCAGGTGCACAATGACGCAGCGGATGCAAAATGTATTATCCGGACTCCTGATTGTTGGCTACGCGGCCAGCGCTCAAGCTATTTCGATTGGCGCATACGCCGTCGGCACTCACACACCTTGTGGTGTTGGAAACATTCCAGGAACAATCAGAGAACTGGATAAATTCTTCGCAAGCAAAGACCTGCCAGCTGACACAGTAAAAAACTTTTACTGGAAAGACACCCGCGTTCGTCAAAACCAGTGGGTAAAAGAGAGCGACTATAAAGAATCCACCGAAGCGACCACTGGCTTTGACGGTGCAGATTCAAGTCTTTTAACTTACATCGCAAGTCATGGTGTCACTTCTAAAGGTGTCTACAAAGCGCTTGCCGGTTCGCCTAAAGAAGGTGGATGCTACATTTCCTCTCCGGCGCTATCGATTGGCGACCAACTTTCCCGTTATACGATCCTTTCAACCTGCCAAGGTTTAAAAATTGGTACTGGTGATAGTCCTACTTCTGCCGGTGAGAATCCTTCTAAAACATGGAAAGATTCTGCTAAAGGTAGCAACTGTATTCTCGGCTACTCAAACAACATGGCTGACGAAGATAGTTACGGTGTCTATCTTCTTGAGAAACTAAAGGCGGGTCAAACCTCTTTAGCGGAATCGTTCATGGCTTCGTCTGAAGCCGTGTCAAAAAGCAACGTACCTGCAGTACTCTGCTTTGGTTCTAGCAAGGAAGACGCAGCCGACTACATCAAAAACAACAAAACATTTGAAGAAGCATCACGCGGCGGCGATGTTTCTGCATGGGTCTATCGTAAGAATGCCACACTTGGATCGGGCAACTTAAAAGACATGGCTGCACAGATTTCTCCTGCGATCACAGTGGAACCACTTAAAGTCAGCCCAGCTTACTTTGCAAAATCAATCCAAGGTTCTGCAACCTACGATGCAAGAACAAACGTAATGCAAATTACCAACGCAATCGAAGCTTCTAGAAATGACGAAGTTCCCTCGATGGAAGAAGCTGCCGAGATTGCAACCAATGCACTTAACGCAAGTGGCCTTGCAGATGCAGCTGGCAAGTTGATCCTAACGGATCATTCCGAAGATGTCCTCGGCGGCGAAGACGGCGTACAACAAGTCATTCAACGTAAATTCAGCTTCAAACAGGCTCTCGGTGGATTCAAAGCCCTTGGTCAAGCTGGTTCCATTGAAGTTGCGGTTGGCCCAGGCGGAGCTATTGCGGGTGTTACTGCTTCGCTTCTTCAAGTAAGCGGCAAAGAAAAAGGATTCGCAAACGTAAATGCTGCAGCAGAAGATTTAGAAGCAGTTGCCATCAAGAACGTTTCACAAAAAGTTCCTGGCGCAACCTATAAAGTCATCAGCACCACTTACGGATACGATGCCGGTAACTTCTTCGGTATGAAATCTCATGCAGATGCAGTCGCTGAGATCGTAGTTGAAGCTTCGCAAGGTGGTTTCGCTCGCCGTCACATTGAAAAAATCAAACTCTAAAATTTAGAGCTTGATCACAAAAAAGAGGCCGCGACATGGATGTTGCGGCCTCTTTAATTTTCACTCGTTATTCTGAGCCCTGCAGGGGCCAAGAATCTGCATTTAACGACAATGATCTATGCTTACTGCTTCCATATAGTCTGAGCCATATACCGCATAACACCCGTTGCCAGAGCCCCACCGATGATATTCGTATTTCACTTCTCCCTGCTTGCAAAAGCTAAGATTAACCGCTTCGATATAGCCTGAATTATAGTGGGCATAACACCCAGAAGTGCGCCAGTGATGGTATTTGTAAACGACCGAATTCGCTGCGAACGCATTAGTTGTTGAAATAAACAGACTGACTAGGCCAGTCATACAAAACAAAATTTGCTTTTTCATAGTCCCTCACAAAAAAATTAACAAGAAAGTTTTCGTTTTGTTCTAACACAGTCCAAATGCGAATATCTATGCCGAATTTTCCTCAGTATCCATCTTAAGTCGCATTTGCTTTCGGAGCTTCCAAAGCTTCGATGGTTTCTCGCAAGCGAAACAAAACCATTAATCCTGGGACAGCCGCAGTGATCGAAAAGATAAAGAACATCGGCCAACCAAAAGTAGGAGCTAATACACCTGCCAGTGGACCAACCCAGACTCTGCCAATCGCTGAGAACGCTGATAGAAGTGCATACTGCGTTGCCGTAAACTTGCGATTACATAATGCCATTAGTAATGCCACAAAAGCCGCAGTTCCCATGCCGCTTGTAATGTTCTCAGCACCGATCGCGGTTAACAGCAGCCAGTCTACCTTTGTCGCCTCTTTGAGTGAGACAATTAATATATCGAACGGTGGAAGGGTAAAAGATCCCCATGCATCTTTTCCTAAAATCGCAAGCAACCAAAATCCAATCGCAGCCGCACCCTGCAAAATTCCGAAAAGCATCAGCGCTCGATAAAGACCCAATCTAAACATCAAGGCTCCACCAACAATCGCACCAATAATTGTCAACCAAATGCCTATCACTTTATTAACGACACCAATCTCAGCTTGTGCAAACCCCACGCCCTTTAAAAGAAAGGTTGTTGTCAATGCACCCGCAAACGCATCACCGAGTTTATATAATATAATCAGCGCGAGAATACTGACTGCGCCCTTCATACTGAAAAAATTTGCCAGAGAAACATTCAGCGTTTCAAACTTAGCTTTTTTCGAAGCAAAGATTGCAACGGGAATCGTAAAACCGAGGCCGATAAAAAGAGACAATAAATCGGCCCATTTTTTAAGGTTTGGATCAACCTTTCCATCAGGTAACAAAGGGAAAACACCTTCTAGAAGCGAACTCGCCAGTGGCGAGGCGATTTTTGTCGTAAAAAGATAACCAATCGCCACAACAACGACTAAGGCAAAGAACCCGATGAGATCATTCTTCGCTCGACTGGTAGGCGCGACGTTATTCTTTGGTAAGCTCGGTAAAAAGAAGAGAGTAACAAAGGCCATCACCAGCATAATCGATGCCATAATTCTATAAATATGCGGCCAACTCCAACCATTACCAGAAACCGAATCTGCCCAAACTAAAGCAATGCCACCTGATAAAATCATTGCGAATCGGTAGCCAAAGACCGTCAGTGAGGATCCCAGACCCCTCTCCTTTGCTTCAAGAACATCGGTTCGATAAGCATCAATGACCACATCCTGAGAAGCGGAGAGAAATGCAACTAAGACCGCCACAAGTGAGAGCCACTGCGTTTGATCTTGGGGACGCATGGTAGACAACAATGCCAAGCTCGCAGCAAGACTTAACTGCACTAAAAACATCCAACCCTTACGGCGCCCTAGGAAAGGTGGCTCAAACCTATCCATCAGCGGTGCCCAGAGAAATTTAAATGTATAAGGGAGGCCAACAAGACTAAAAAAACCAATGGTCGCAATATCAACGTTCTCAAGAGTCAACCACGTTTGGAGTGCAGAACCAGTCAATGCCAAGGGCAAGCCACTTGCAAAACCTAGAATTGTGATCATAAAGAGTCGCCAGGTTGACGAATGTAACCATGATAAATTCATATCTTTGCAATCCTTTGCTCGAAATATGCACAGGGAATGTCAGAATTATTCTGACATTATTCTACGAGCTAAAGACATCTTTAGGAATAAATTTAAAAAGCACGTTGCAGAGCAACGACCCGTCCGATGATCTCAAAGGGGCGATCTTCGGCAAACGTAGGCTTAAACGCAGGATTCTCGGGTTTTAGATACCATCCCCGCGTCCGATCTTTCATGAGACGTTTGACGGTGGCATCACCATCTACACGCGCCACTACAATACTTTGGCTGGGTGCTGAATTTTGACTAGCAACCACTAACCAATCGCCATCAAGAATCCCAGCTTGAATCATACTCTCACCCTTAGCTCGCAGCGCGAACATTAGGTTACGAGCTGGGACCGGCTTCGGAATCATTGCCGTTGAAATTCTTAACGTACCGATCCGATCTTCAATCGCCTCGACTGGATTTCCAGCTGGAACCGCACCTAAACAAGGAAGAGCTAGTGTAAATGGATCAGAATCAATATCTCGTTCGTCATCTTCGAGAATATCGCGAGCAGCTACGGTCGGCACAAAGGCACGAGCTGACTGTTTAGTAGGCTCTTCTAGAAACCCCTTACGTCGAAGGGCTGCAATAAGATCTTGGGCACTACCAATCGCTGAATAGCCCATATGATGACAAAGCTCACGTAAGGTAGGCGTCGAGCCACTTTTATCTAAAGCAGCTCGAATGAAAGTGAGGGCTTTAAGCTGAATGGGAGTAAGTTTTTCCATTTATGTATTCCATAATAATAGACTCGCCAATGCTACAACCATATAAAAGTATGGCATTTCTATTTATGCTTGTACAGTGCCTGTTTTAGATTTTCAAGGTGAGACTATTCCTTTCATCACTTAATATAGAAATATAACAAAACTTACGGAGTATCTCTTTGAAAGCAGCCATTGATCGCTATTTTGGAATTACAAATTCTGGCTCTTCGATTTCCATTGAAATCAGAGCTGCTTTTACAACTTTTCTTGCCATGGCCTATATCCTCTTTGTGAATCCACAAATCCTTGGGCAAGGAATCGTTGTACCCGGCGACGTTAACATACATGCCCAGCTTCTGAGCGCCACGGCGATAGCTGCATGCATTGGCTCCATCATCATGGGGGTTATGGCCAAATACCCGATCGCGGTCGCCCCAGGAATGGGACTCAACGCCTATTTCGTCTTCTCAGTCATTATGGGGCAAGGAGTTTCATGGCGTGTGGCCCTAGGCGCGGTCTTCGTCAGCGGCATTGTTTTCTTGATGCTAAGCCTAAGTGGGGTTCGCGATGCCGTGATCCGAGGAATCCCCTTAAGCCTCAAAAGAGCCACTGCTTCCGGAATTGGACTGTTTCTCGCGTTTATTGGCTTCTCCTCATCCGGGATTGTAGTCGGCAAGCCTACAACTCTCCTTGGTCTTGGGGATCTTTCCAGTGCATCTGTCCTGTTAACTCTAACCGGATTGATCATCGCAGTCGTTTTGATCATTCGCAAAATCCCGGGTGCACTCCTCATCAGCATGCTTTTTACTTCCACGATCGCAGTTCTATTTTCCTTACCAGTATTTAACGGCAAGCCATTTGCCGGTATCACCGGCGATCTTATTAGTTTGCCGGTATGGCCGGTGGACTTGATAGGAGCGCTCGATCTCTCAGGTGCCCTGCAATTACCGATGGCAGGCATCGTCTTTACGTTTTTATTCGTTGCATTCTTTGATACCGCAGGCACCTTGATCGGTTTATCCGAGAAAGCAAATCTCACCGATGGTGAAGGACGCATTCCACGCGCTAGCCAAGTGTTCACGACCGACGCTATCGCAACAACTATTGGCGCGTGCCTCGGCGTCTCGACCACCACTGCATACGTAGAATCAGCTGCGGGCATGGAAGAAGGCGGTAAAACAGGACTTGTTGCTGTCGTTGTTGGTTTGTTATTTCTTCTAAGCCTTTTTTTCTGGCCTCTTGCTGGAATGGTCCCAGCATCCTCTACTGCCCCAGCACTTATTATTCTCGGCGCAATGATGATGGAATCCGTCGCTAAAATTTCGTGGAATGATTACCGCGACAGTGTCCCGGCATTCTTAACCATGATTGTGATGCCGCTGACGTGGAGTATTTCCAACGGTATCGGCGCCGGAATTATTTCGTATGTACTGATCCGCATCTGCACCGGCAAAGCAAAAGACATACATCCTGTGATGTATGTCTTGGCAATTGTTTTGGGGATTAAGTTTGCATTAGTAGGTGGATGATTCTCCTTCAGCCTGAAGCCCAAGGATCTCATGCTAATGCGCATCCATGACTGCTGTGGCCTTCTTACGAAGATTTAGCAACCACAGTGGAATATATGACAGTGCAAAGCAGAACATAATAACCCAAACAAGCTGAATAAAGCTCAGCATAAATGCCTGATTCTCTACACGGTGGACAATCGATCGAATTGCGAAATCGGCGCCTGTTGCCGAACCTAAATCCTTACCAAACTTTGTTACCGCCGCACCAGCAGACTGCATGTAGGTAGACCATGCAGTCGGGTTGAGCAGCGAGATATGCGATGCTAAATCAAGATAGTTTTGTTTTGAATTTACAGTCAACATCGTCGCAATCAACGCAATACCAAGGCTTCCACCGATTTGTCTTGAGAGATTGAGAAGACCCGCAACTTGACCTACTACAACTCCATTGAACTGACTCAGAATACTGGAGTTGATAGGCACAAACAAGAATGCCATCGCAAATCCACGACAATAAAGCATATAAAGAATTTGGGTACGAGAGGTCTGAGGACTAAAACCTAGAAGCATAATCAGGCAAACTTCGATCGAGGTTAAACCAATAAAAATAAGTAATTTGGGACTCACGCCATTTTGCATCGATTTTCCGATGAATGGCATCATCAGTGCCGTAAGTAAAGATCCTGGAATAAAAAGCTCACCTGTTTGCGTAGCGGTATAGTGAAACATCCTTCCCACGAAAACCGGAAGAATAAATACTAAACCATAAAGGAAGAACCCCAAGCAAGCCATCAAAGCAACACCATTGGCCACGATAGGATCGAGGAACAATCGAACGTCGATCACAGGATTTTTGACACGTAACTCCCACCATACAAAGACAGGAAGCGAAAACAATGCGATGACCGTTGCAATACAGATCATCTTCGATGAGAACCAATCATCTGCTTCACCACGTTCCAGTACAAACTGCAAGCAACCGATGCCTGCAATCAGAAGCGCGAGCCCAACAGAGTCAAAAGTATTATTTCCGGAAGCAGCATGCTTTAATTCTTCTTCAGATTTAACGCGATCAAATATGACTGTTGTACCCACGAAGAATGCAAACAGCCCCAAAGGTAAGTTGATATTAAAAATCGAACGCCAGCCGTAATTATCTGTTAAAAACCCACCAAGAACTGGACCAAGAGTTGGCCCGATCATCACACTCATCCCAAAAATAGCCCCGGCCATCCCAGCCTTCTCTTTTGGAAATTGTTCGTAGATTAATGCTTGCGAGGTTGGCAGGAGTGCGCCTCCCATAAAACCTTGCACAATTCTAAAAATCGTCAGAGTTAAAAGATTGGGAGCAACGCCACAAGCCACAGAAGCTGCTGTAAATGCTAGAATACATCCTAGAAAATAACGACGCCGACCAATTCGTTCGCCCATCCAAGCCGATAGAGGCAGAACAATTGCATTAGCAATGGCATAGCCTGTAATAACCATACTAATATCTTCTAGCGTCGCTCCGAGGCTTCCCATCATCGTAGGTAGCGCCACGTTAACGATTGAAGTATCAATAATCTCAAGCAGTGACGCCATCACTGCGACAAAAATAATAAGTACGGAATTGCGTGACATCCGAGTAGCCCCTTGAATGAGATTAACGGCGGTGGACTTTCACATCGGCGCTTAGGCCAGCTCTCAGCAACTTAATATCGTCGGGAGATAAGTTTTCGAAAGCAATTTTGATCGGGACACGCTGCACTACTTTCGTAAAGTTTCCTGTCGCATTATCCGGTGGAATGAGAGTGAAAGCCGCACCTGTCGAAGCGCTCAATTGCTCGACTTTACCTGCGAAGACACGCCCACCGATCGCATCAATAGATATATCGACTTTAGTGCCAGGTTTAATCCCTTCAATTTCGGTTTCTTTAAGATTAGCAACCACCCAACGTTCCGTTGCATCCACGAAACCAAAGAGAGGTGTTCCAGGTCCGACATACTGCCCTGCTTCCGCCGATCTTTTTGCTACAAATCCATCAAAAGGAGCTTTTAGCTCAGTATAGGCCAGGTTTAGCTCTGCCTGCTTTACCTGTGATTGTGCCGATTGATGCTTTGCTTTTAAATCATTTAGACCTGCAGAAGCGGTATCATTCTGCGCCTGTGTGACTGCGCCTTTGGAGTAAAGAGATGCGAGACGATTATAACTCCTCTGTGCGTCTTGAAGTCTCACATCAGTCGATGCAAGTTCTGCAGTCGCATGCTCCACACTATTTACATAATCCCGATCATCAATCTTCAGTAGTAGATCGCCCTTCTTAAAGGAATCACCCATATCCGCTTTTACTTCAGACACAAAACCACCCACTTTGCTGGATATCATCAGGGTGCGAGCTTCAATTTGTGCATTATCACTATGGATATACATATAGCTATCGTAGCCAAAATAGGCTGCGATACTACCAGCTAAAACAACAATGATCGGTAACGCAACTTTTCTATTACTCATACTCGTCCAACCTTGCTTAGTTAAAATTTTATTTAATTTGCTTATTAAAATTTATAAATGGATTTCCCGGTCGCAAGCTCAAGATTTACCATCGCTTCAATCGAGCCAATCTGTGCATTTACAGAACTCGCTCTTGCGCGAAACAATTCGGACTCTGCATCTAGTAGATCGGTATTTGTTCGCGATCCTGCTTTTTGTCCAACTTGAGCGAGACGCACACTTTCTTGAGACTTACTAATATCACCGATCCGAGACTCGAATAGAGCAACGAAATATGCGAGCTTACGTCGCCAAAATTCGACGTCATGGTGGGCGTGAAGTCGTTGCTGAGCGAGAGCAAACTCCATCTTGCTGCTTTCTGTTGCACTTTCGTGAACTCTTGCAGAAGACGCTAGACCATCAAACAGCACCCATGTCATGGCAAGACCAGCTGAGTATGCGTTTCTAAACGCCGAACGATCTGCGGGCCTATCATTTAAGTTATTATAGTATTGGTATTGGCCGAAGAGAGAGAGTTTTGGTGACCAATGCTTACGAGCTGCGGCCGTCAGCTTATCTAAACCATCAATCCGAAGTTGCATTGCCGAAAAATCTTTGCGTTGCAACTCGCTTGCTTTACCAACTGAAGTAAGTATGCCCTTACCAAGTATTGGCAGAGAGCCTTTTGGCAGACGCGTTTCACTATCTTTACCCATCAACTCAGCCAGTCTATTTCTCGACATCTGCATATTATCTTCGGCATTCATAACTTCTGAACGAGCGTCACTCGTCTGCACTTCGACACGAAGTACATCATAATTTGTCGATAGACCCGCATTCTTAAATAAACGAACATCACGTAAGTGATCTTCGAGTGTTCGCAAATTTTGCTGCGCAACCGCATACAATTTTTCTGATGCGATAGCTCGATAGAAGGCTAACGTCACTTCTCGTTCCAACTGAAATTTCTGCCACTCGATATCCATTTCGCTCGATTCGCTCAGTCTATCGGCTGCAGAAACACGATTTGTCGTTGCAAAGCCATCAAATAAAGGTACTTGTGCATTAAGCGATAAGATTGTCGTTGGTATTACCTGTGGGATCGACAATGTTGTCGTTGAGCCAGGTAAGGTCATATCTGTTAGTAAATACTTTTTACTCGCCAGATAATTTGCCGAAGCGGAGAGATTCGGCAGATGGCCGCTCATAGCTTCTGTACGCTTCCATCTTGCAGCTTCGATTTGTGTTTCAAATTGCTTGATTTTTGGGGAGTTTGCAAACGCTTCACGAATTGCCTGCGTCAACTCTAGACTTTCTGCAGATGCCATATTTCCACTAGCAGATATCAAAAACATTAATAGCTTTGAACATATTCTTTTGCATTTCATTTTTTTGCTCCGAGAATTCGTGCGATAGAATATCTTACCATGATATTTCAAGTGAATGTATTCACCCAATAAGGAAGAATCTACCGCGTGGTTCTCGATGACAAGATAGAGGAAATTCCTCTACTAATAAGTGCTGATTCGATGATAGTAAGGATAAGTTCTGTGTAGCTAAAACCTCTGGTTTTAGCAGCTTTCGCGAAGTCATCGTTCTGAGCCAAGGCCGGGTTAGGATTTGCTTCGAGAAATACTGGCTCCCCGTCTGACGTCATACGCCAATCCATTCTTGCATAGCCACGCATACCCAAAGATGAAAAAATCTTAATGCTGTCGTCAAATAATTTCTGACTCACTACAGCAGGAATCGGTCCCGATCTACTTGTAGTAACACCCCAACGTTCCCGGTACTCGTCATCCCATTTAGCTCGATAGGTTGCAATCATAGCCTGATCGTTTTTCAAATTATGCATAAACAATTCACGAGCAGGCAGAGCTTGAACTTCTGCACCCATACTTAGAACGCCCACGTATAGCTCTCGTCCATGAATAAATTCTTCAACAATAGCATCGGCATTTAAACTTTTATGAATAAATGAGACCCGTTCTGCACAGGATTTTTGATCGTGAACGACACTCGCCTGTGCTATCCCCTCACTCGCTTCACGGTTCAATGGTTTCACAATTGAGGGGAAACTTACTTTAGAAGCCTCAAAAAGCTCTCCTCTTGCAGCAGTATAGAAGCGTGGAACACGAATGCCATCGTAGCCGAGAATCTTTTTTGTAATCGCTTTATCTTTACAAAGATGAAGCGCATCGGAGTGAGAGCCCGTCATCACAACACCTTCGAGCTCAATCAAAGCTGCAACGTTTCCTTCATGAGACCTATCGCCACGAAACGTTTCACATAAATTGAAAATAACATCGGGCTTGCACCGACGAATTTCATTCGAGACAGCGGAGACATCATCAAACACACCAAAGACAGATAATTGCATTCCTAGCTTTTGGATAGCACGGCAGACATCTCGCTCAGTAGGGCGATCTTCATTTTTTAAAAGATAATTTTGCTGGGAATGATCGACCGTCGGTTCTGGCAAATCATACAATACCAGTACATGAAGTGGTTTATTAGCCACACCATCCTCATCAATCAATTATAATTATTGCTCGCATAATTACATTATATCACGAGACGGTTATCTCGGAAATCTTGGTGGGCATACCGTTCAAGCGTCAATGTTTTGACAATTGCGACTTCGGCCTAGTCTTCATACGAAGCCTGTAGTAATCGGAGAGAGTTCGCTTTAAACGTGTCGTCTTTGCCACCATCACCGCTTTGCGAGGTCGAGGTTTCTTATCCTTAACTTCATTCATCAGTGCTTCAACAAAGCGGAGCTTTACCAAAGCACCATCCCAGTTTTTATATCGCTCACGCCATCGACTACTTGGATCAAGCCAAACGGCAAACGTCTCTGCAAAATCTTCTTCCGGGTGACTTTGGGCGTAGCCATCGGGTAAATGTCGAACAAAATCTCGACTGTGTTTATCCCAGGAATATTGATCGGGATTGTAGATCTGATTTGGCGAACCAAAAACCGCACGCCAATCTGCTCGACGCGATAAATGATAAGCATGCTCCACACAGTGACCAGCCTCGTGACGTAGTAATTGCATGAAAGAGCGCGCAGTAGAGCCCTCGACATGCTTCATCATTCTTTCTTCGAGACGTCTTAACCGCGGATGCGCCAACCAGAATGGGATTGCAATTGCAGTACTACGATCGGGACAAAACCATTCATCGGCGAGGTAGTAGGTTAGTTTAACGAACTGAAGACCTGCTTTTTGCAATTCACGTTCAAGCTTATTTGCAAAAGGGCGAAAGCCCGTGCTTTCAAGATCCATTTCCAGATCGCAGATGCGCGTTTCCAGGAATACCGCGTCCGGTATAGGGAAACTATGATCGCCCTTGAGAGCGTTTATGGGGTGTTCAAGCCAGTTCATATCAACTGCGTAGCATCCGCAGACGAGGCTTGCAAGAGCTGAGCTGTAAGGCTTTGATTCGAAAAAGACAGACCTAGCTTGACAGCCATAGGCCCACCGTAATACCATACATTTGTATGGCGAAGAACCGATTGAGAGACAACCATGAAGACAGTTACCCCCATGAAAGAGGATAAGCGACAGCTTCTATTGTCCGACAGTCGTATCCGAACCGCAAGTACCAACCAAAAGGAGGTAAAATTATGCTCTGGAATCAAGCCCTTGGACGAATTTCTGCATGGTGGACTGCCGTTCTCCTCAGTGACCGAATGGGGAATCCCGTTTGGCAACGGGGCCAGACGCCTGATGGTCTCATTCCTAGCCAAGGCCACAACTGGCACTTGGGCGGACGTGGACACCGAGGAGCAAAGGCTCTGGTGTTTGTGGATCTCTGCCAGACCGCAGCTGCATCTCTATCCGCCCGCCTGGAAAGCAGCAGGAATAGACCTCCGCCACTTACGTTATGCCCACAGCGCATCCCCCGTGCGCGATCTAAAATCACTATTCATTGACGACTTTTTTCGGGTTGTGGTGATTGATAATCCTATGGAGCTCTCAACTGGTGACTGTTGTTTCTTGGCACACCAAGCCCGCAAGAATCGTCAACTTATAGTGATCCTACGTGACCAGCTCTTAACACCCTTTGCAACGAAAGGAGGTGTCTGGACACGCCTTCGTTTAAACACCTGGCGCCACCCTTCGTCAGGTGCATTCGAATTAGAATGCATACGTGGCGGTAAAGAACATCAACGAGCGGCTTTTTGCGCTCTCTAAAAACAAGGTTTAAGAATTCATGCTTCCAAACATTCTTCCATTTGCAACCGCATCCTCTGGCCCAACCCTTTACTTTGCAGTAATCGGTTGCCCAGAGGGCGGCTTTTTATCCCCACGTGTTATGCAGTGGAATGACGACATACTACTAATCGACCTAACACCGACTTTACGTTACTGGCAACAACAAGCGACTGATCGCAATATGACTTTAGAAGAACTCCTTCTTTCACTTCTTCCTTCTATGTCATCAGGAGTTCTCGCTAGCCATCCATGGCAAGCTGTTTTAAATCTCAAAACATTTTCAGCGCGGGGGAATAACCGACTCATCCATCTCAAAAGTGCCTTTGGACGCAACCTCAGCAAGGATCTAAGCTGGGATTCATGGTGGCGAACCTGCCATGAAATTGCTGCACACTGGCAGGCATGTGGTCGCAAGTCGGACAGCCTCGTTCGGAACCTACGTAGTATGTTGCAGACCATGCAACGCATGCAGATCGGCTCCCCCGCGCAGTTTCAATTTACTAAGAACGCACCCCAAGCTCACGAGGAGAATCCTTTATCAACATCTTTAATCACACAAATGCAAAGGCGATTCGGCGTTCTAGTATCAACACTTTGGAGTTGGACCTGGAGTGAAGATTTAACAACGACAGCTGCAGCGATCACTAAGGATGATTTTCCATGGCGCTTTCTTAAACCCAAAGAAATTCCTATGATTCAACGACTTCTAGAAAACCCTCTAAGAGAATGGGAGCATATCGAAGCTTTACTGTGTGAAGACTTAAACCGTATTTGCAATCTCAAATGCTGGACCGCCAGCGAAAGAGTTGTAAGCCTGGAGTGGGTGTTGTCCTTTTCCAACAGCCCTGCCCTCACTATTCCTGTCTTGTTCCGCCACCCCCACTGCCTCCATCGCGAAGCGACCCACCACAAGACAGCACTCCTCCAGGCCTTTTATTCTTGGCAATCAGCTCTACAAAAGCGGCTAAAAGACAGCCGTTTTAAAGTAGATTCTCAATACCTTGAGCATGATTCCATTTTCGAATGGACCCTTAAAGTAAGCGAACGACTGATTATTCCAACTCATGCTCGCAGTCTGTTTATGGATGATCTTAATAGTCCTAGCCATCGCCTACGCGAGCTCGAGAACACCTTACCCTGTTCTTTAGATCGATTTGATTTATTACCAGATTGGACACCCACTGATTCCTGGACCATCCAAAAGAACGAATCATCTATAACATTTCAGTCTTCATCATTAGGCTCACTCGAGGCTCAGCATCTTTTGCGTCCTTTATTTATTCAAGACGAACCCAAACCGCTTCAATCAAAACGCTCAAGCGGTCTTATCTTTAAAGAACGTGTGATGCGCAAATGGTGGGAGCTTCCCAATGCTTCTCTTGATAATGCCATGCGAGATTATTATCTACGATTCGAAGATGATGGCGTGATGCAATGGATTTACCAAGACTCCACGGGTAACTTTTTCTTACATGGCGTTTATGGATGAATACCCTAACTCCACCGACTCAAGAAGCTTCCTATATTGAGTGGCTTTGTCATACTAATTTCAGTTTCCTCAGTGGTGCATCCCATCCATCCGAGTTACTCGATCGAGCTCATGAGTTAAAACTCAGCGGCATTTGTGTTGCAGATTTTGATGGTGTTTATGGTCTCGCCCGGACCTTTCGTCATTGGCGCACGCTTGCTGAGACACAACGTCCAAAGTTACTGTATGCTGCTGAGCTTCACCTCGAAGATCCTGCAGAGCATGAGCTTCCTATTCCCTTACGCAATACTCTTGTCCTACTGGCTCGTTCAGCGCGAGGGTATGAGAATATTTGCCGATTGATCACTCATAGTCACCGCACAGGAAAACATAACGCGATAGTAACACTTAAAGACCTTCATGAGTTTTCCATGGATGAAATTTCCGCTCTTGTTCCGATGCGAGGGCTTATCCGTCGCAATGACAAAGTAAAATGGCTTAAGCAGCTTTCGACATTTAAAGAGATTTTTTCCTCAGATCTATATTTTATCATCTCACGCCATCTTAACCCGGCTGAGGACTGTTGGATCCCAAAACAGCTTGAAGCAGCAAACAAGCTTTCATCGGCTATTTTATTGTCCCAAGATGTCTTTTTTCATAGCTCAAATCGCAAGCCACTCAGCGATACGCTCCATGCCATTCGAACCAATCTTAGCTTGGCAGAATGTGGTGATCAGCTATTTGTGAACGATCAAAGACATATTCTTTCCCCCCAGGATTTCCACAGGCGTTATCGTAATTTACCCTGTTATCACAGCGCTCTAAAGAACTCTGTCAAATTGGCGGAGCGATGTGTTTTTACATTTGACGAACTGCGTTATCGCTATCCAAAGGAAATGATCCCTGAGGGATACACCGCTCAATCTTATTTAGTATTTCTTACATGGAGATCGGCTCATAAAACATACGGCACGCAAATACCAGATGTCGCCCATGATCTTCTTAAACGAGAACTACTTCTTATTGAAACACTAGGTTTTGCCGATTACTTTTTAACCGTTTGGGATATTGTTTTCTGGGCACGCTCCCAGGATATTCTTTGCCAAGGGCGAGGATCTGCGGCCAATTCTGCTGTTTGTTTCGTTCTGGGCATTACTGCGGTTGATCCCACTAAATTTGATCTGCTCTTTGAACGCTTTATGAGCGTCGAACGGGGTGATCCACCTGATATTGATATCGACTTTGAACACGAACGTCGTGAAGAAGTGATCCAATATATTTATCGTCGTTATGGCAGAGAAAAAGCTGCCATGGTCGCAAATGTAATTACCTTTCGCCGTCGTGGCGCCCTACGCTCCTGTGGCAAAGCACTTGGACTGCCAGACGTTATTCTTAGCGAAGCCTCTGAGTTAGCATCCTCACGCATCCACCGCGGAAAGACAATGACTGAGATTGCTTCCGACCTTGAGGCCCAGCATCCAGACCAACCTCATCATAAATTTCTCCTCTGGATTGAGCTTGCGGAGTCTTTACGAGGTTTTCCAAGACATCTCGGCATTCATTCGGGTGGTTTTATGATTGCAGATCGCGATCTTAATGGTCTGGTTCCCCTTGAACCAGCGACCATGGAAGGTCGTACTGTGGTCCAATGGTGTAAGGACGATATCGAAGATCTTGGCTTCTTTAAAATTGATATTCTATCTTTGGGTATGCTCACAGCCATTCGCAAAATGTTTCAAATGATTAAAGGTAAATATCAGAAAAATCTAAGCATGTCTCTCGTACCTCAGGAAGATCCTGCCACGTACCAGATGATTCAAAAAGCAGATACTGTAGGTACGTTTCAAATTGAATCTCGCGCACAGATATCGATGCTGCCACGACTCCGACCTAAAACCTTTTATGATCTGGTCATCGAAGTTGCCATCATCCGTCCTGGGCCCATTCAAGGAGGAATGGTGCATCCGTTTCTACGGCGTCGCGAAGGGTTAGAGCCCATCACTTATCCGGATGAAAGGCTACGACCTATCTTGCAACGCACGCTTGGTATTCCCATATTTCAAGAACAAGCGATGCGGATTGCTATCGCCGTAGGGAATTTTACACCCGGCGAAGCGAACGAACTCCGCAAGAACATGGGTGCATGGTCGATGCGTGGGGACATTAATCCTTGGCTAGAAAAACTCGCCGAAGGCATGCGTATGAATAATATTGCACCAGAATTTTCCGACGCAATTCTTGCTCAAATGCATGGATTTGCTGAGTATGGGTTTCCGGAATCACACTCAGTTTCATTTGCGCTAATTGCCTATGTTTCTGCTTTTTTGAAATGCCATTATCCAGATGTTTTTTTTACAGGACTACTCAACTCTCAACCTATGGGATTTTACTCTCCTCATGCCTTGATCCAAACTGCTATGCGTTGTGGGGTTACGATATTACCTATCTCAGTGACTCAATCTTCATGGGATTCAACCCTTGAGCTTTTATCATCAGAGAAAAATCCTATTTATGCCATCCGTCTTGGCTTTCACCTGATTTCAGGATTTAGAAAACAAACGGCACAAAAAATCGAAGAAAGCCGCAATCGTCATGGTATCTGGAAATCCTGGCAAGATTTTCTAGCCACCACCACACTACTTCGCTCTGAGCTCACGACACTAGCAGCTGCGAATGCTCTTTTACCCTTCGGCCTTGATCGCCGTGCCGCCATATGGATGGCAGCAGCTGCACCTCATTCATCGTGGCTTGAAGATATCGAAACACCTTTATCTTTGCCTACTGAATCCCTTCACGAGCAAGTCCAGCAAGACTTCAACGCCACTGGCACCTCTTTGGTTGCTCACCCAGCCCAGATTATTCGCGAATCTACGTGGAGTTATGCTCCTAGTGCCGCAAAGATAAAATTGGCTAAAGACATAGACACTCTTATCCCCAACCAAGTTATCACTGTCTTTGGCATGATCTTAATTTTGCAAAGACCACCTTCAGCAAATGGCATGAT
This sequence comes from uncultured Polynucleobacter sp., assembly GCA_964624705.1. Classification (GTDB taxonomy): domain Bacteria; phylum Bdellovibrionota_B; class Oligoflexia; order Oligoflexales; family RGVZ01; genus CAMDKS01. The sequence continues at coordinate 26,869 of CAZUYQ010000019.1, read as the reverse complement.
GTTTATCACTCTTGAGGACGAGACCGGTGTTATAAATCTTGTCCTAACCCCAGACATCACCACAAAATTTGCAGTAGTCCTTCATGGTCAAGCTATGCTGTGTGTAAGTGGGAAAATTCAGCGCCAGGGTCTAGCTCATTCCATTTTAGTGCGCGAAGTTTACGCCTCAAAAATAACTCAAGGCGAAATTATTCCACTTCCCACTCAAATCTATCATTCTGAACAAAAGGTCAAAGCCCATGCATCTGCATTCAGATGAATCGCCATCAGCACAACTACCTAATAACCTTCTCATTAATCCCGATTAACTCCCAGAAACACTGCAAAAGTCTTGTTATAAACCCCTACAACCAAAGGTTTATTTAATATTCCTCAACCCGCCTCCAATCTTCCCGAAGGTCTTCTACATCAAACACGGTTATCCGTGACCTATTTGGAGGAAGTATCCCATGACACAGCGTCTCACTAGTGCTGAACTTATCTGCATCGTCGGGGTCTTTATT
>CAZUYQ010000019.1:13049-26356 GCA_964624705.1 uncultured Polynucleobacter sp. | reverse complement strand
ACACATGTCGAAACCCAATCGATCCGCATGATCCCTGACAATCACGGCAAGACTCCCAATATCACATGGAGCCTGGCCATAGAGCGTCGCGAAGCTCGCATGTTGCGTGAGATGCTACGCCAATCATCAATTACACCTACAGATGAATTTTCAAGTCGTGCTCTTCTTGAAGCGGTCGTTCAACAAACTGGTGCGACTTCGTTGGAATTTCCTGAATTGCAAAAATTACTCAATCCTTCGTCCGCTCTGCCTCTACAGCTTATCGTTGCAGAGCGACAAACAATGTTGAATGCTTTGCCAACGGCTTCACCAGCTGAAGGATGGCTAGCAAGCGGATTTGGCGAACGCATTGACCCGATGTCAAAACGTAAATCAGACCATCGCGGTCTCGATATTTCAAACAATGAAGGAACTTTTATTCGCGCTCCCTCGGATGGAATCGTGCGATATGCAGCACGCTACGGCGGTTTTGGAAATTATATTTCTATTGTTCATGGCTATGGAATTGTAACAAAATATGGTCATTTAAAAGAAGTTCGCGTGAAATCAGGTCAACCTGTCAAAAGAGGTGACATCATTGCAGTCATGGGTAGCTCGGGCAAGTCTACTGGCAGTCATGTTCATTATGAAGTGTGGATCAATGATAAGGCATTCAACCCCTATGCATTTATGCCAAAGGTGATGAAACCCGGAGTCATAAATCATATGTTTATAGCTCAACCTGATAACCTACCTTCACGTCAGCAAATTGAACTTGCGACTCGCCACTAGAGAGCATCGGTGATCCGTGATTATTTTAAAGTAATCACGGATTCCCAATCCTCAAATTTTTCTAGCTCTTTCCGAACTCGCGTGATCGCCAAACCAATAAGTGCAGCATCATCCGTTAATCCAATTAAAGGAATAAAATCCGGAATAACATCAAACGGGTCAATCAAGTAAATGATGGCGCCAACAATAATCAAAATAGACCCAGCACCCACATCTTTATACTTACCGCCAGCCCATGCCCTGGCTAAACGAATAAGCGTACCCACATCTTTATAGATATTTTTAAATATCCTTTCATTTTTCCGGGTTTTATTCTGTGCTTTATCTGCCAATATCTCCACGGCTCGAGGATCTTTGGCAATAGTAGCGGCCTCTTTGATTGACTTATCAAGTTGCTGATCCTGGCTCATAGAGCTCCCTCCAAACAAATAAACATACTTAATATAGCAAAACCGCTCATCCCTATAAGGATCCTTAAGCTCGATGAAGTTACAATAAATTCATCAAAAAATCTGAATATCCTTGGGCTTACCTTAAGTTCTACACAGAAAATCCGATGCACGGTTACCATATCAAACTATAGTCGATGGGAGCAAAGCATCATGAATAAAACCGTACTGCCGAAATTAAGCAAAACTCTCGTACCGGGTATCATGAGCGTTTATAGTTTCTTTGCCTGCAAAGCAACCCAAGCTCCGACACGAAGCCTACCCAATGCCGCCAGCAATCAAGAAATCAACACCGGCTCTTCAACTCCTAATTGCTTAACGGCCACCAACCTTACGACGCCTACATCCTGGCAAAATGGAATCGGAACTATCTTTACTAACAATTGTGGAAGCTGCCATCCGGGCGTACAAACGTCAAACTACACGACCTATGCAAGCGTGGCCGCCAACATCGTCAATATCATTACAAAAATTCAAACCGGCGAAATGCCAAAAACAGGGTCGCTAGCTCAAGCAGACAACGATGCGATTATACAGTGGGCTACCATCGGCTACCCTGAAACAGATGCAGGATCTCCGACTCCGCTTCCCACCGCTGACTGTTATACAACATCAACCCCAAGCGTCAGCCCTACAATAACAGCTGCTCCCACAGTGGCGCCATAGACCAGACAATTATAAGATTATTTTTTTAAGAGATTTGCTTTTTACCATTTGGGCTAATAACCGATCCATAGCATCAGCAAAACGTTTTTTTTCGGCATTCCCAAGAGGTGGAGGACCTCCAGTGACCATCCCGCCACCACGCAACTCCTGCATAAGATTTCTTGTTGCAAGGAGCTCGCCAACGGAACTTGTATCGAAGACTTTTCCATGAGAATTAAGGGCTGTTGCACCTTTTGCCACAACCCGTGCCGCCAAGGGTACATCCGAGGTAATCACCAGGTCTCCAGTCTCAACATGCTCAGCAATGTGATCATCCGCAACATCGAAACCACCTGGCACACAAATCATCGTAAAATTAGGATTTATCGGTATCTGACTAAAAGAATTTGCAACAACACTTACACGTAGATTACGCCTCGTTGCAGCAGCGAACACCATCTCGCGTATAAGTCGCGGACATCCATCATTATCGATCCATATTTGCATTTGGCTACTATCTACTTAACTTCTGCCGAGAGCCGTCTTACATCGGCTTCCATTTTTTTGAGTTCTTCGGCAGAATTTGAATCAAAATATCCACGCACCCAACCCCGGCCATCTACTAAGGCAAATTTCTGAGAGTGCGTAATGGATGTTTCTTCAGCTGGAAATTTAAAACCCTTATTTGCAAGTTCAACAATCGATTTCTTTGGACCGGTCAAAAAGGCCCAATTAGTCTGTTCGACTTTATGAGTCTTCGCATAGTCCTTAAGAACTTTTGAAGTGTCGTTTTTCGGATCTGTCGTAATCGAGACAAACCATATATTTTTAAGATCCTTAAGGTGATTTTGCGCAGTTTTCAATTTGCTTGTCATAAGTGGGCATTCATCTCCACAGGACGTGAAAATAAAATCAACAATCCATATTTTCTTCAACATAGATTCACGACTGATTGTTTTACCGTTTTGATCCTTTAGTTGAAACGCTGGTATTTCATAAAGATCGGGAAGCTTGACCTCATCCGCAGCGAAAGCGAGATTTTTTTGAGCGAATAAAACAAAAAGAAATACAGGTAAAATTGCTTTCAAAAGGCCCATAAGTTATGAACTCCCATAGATTAGACTTAGACAACAGATTCTATTGTTTACTTCTTTCTTCCATATGACGCCACTTTTCTTTGCTCAGATGGTAAACCACCCGAGGGCCGATGCCGGGTAGGTCGAATACTCCCGGCTTGCGTTCCGCTCCAAGCCTTTCTATGGCTCGTTGAGAACGAAGATTATTTTCACTTGCTTGAAAAAACACGTTATCAACTTTCCGAAATGCATAATCGAGCATCAGCTGCTTTAGCTCTGCATTGACTAGACCACCCCAGCACTTCTTTGCGAGAAAAGTATAACCGACGACGACGCTACTCTCATCCGGATTAAAATCATAGAACCTTGAGCTTCCAATGATTTCGCCACTAGCCTTATCTATAACCACCAGTGCGGACGGCGGATGCACGGCTTTCTCAAAAAACTTTTTAAAGACAGGTCTCTGATATCGGTCCTTTTCTGAATGTTGCTCCCAGAGCCTAGCATCCGAAGCGACAGCAAAAAGGCCTTCGAAATCAGCATCCACAAGAGGCCTTAAAAGAAGCGAGCGGCCAGATAATTTCGGTAACCAAAAGTTGGCATCATTTTGCATAGGCGGCCTAGTCAAATTTAGATTGGTTAAAGGTTAACTCTGCATCAGCAATCGCTAGAATTTTATTTCCAGTATCACTACCACGCTTAAAATTCTGAATAACCTTCTGCGAGAAATATGTGAGATCGTATGTACTATCGGCATTCTTTGTAACCTGATTTAAATCGATTAAAGCCGTATGCAAAGATTTCTCAGCCGTATCGTTGCGATAGTGTTCCTGCAAAGTCGCCCCAATAGGGGTGTCACTCGAATTAATAAGAAGCTTCAGCATAAGATTACGATAAGCACTGCCGCTTTTGGTAGTTGTGACGGTAAGAGCATATCTTTCGATGGTAGGCGTTGCCGTATCTGAACTCAGGAAAATCGAAGGCAAAGAACCGCAGAGCGCATAGGTTCCACTGCCGATACAGTTTGTATTGGCAAGCGTCGAAGAATTCGTTCCAAATACATTGCCATTAGGATCGGCATAAATCACCAATGAAACGGATTTATCAGGGCCAACAGTAACAGAAGATAAAAACGGCGTGCTTTTTCCCGCACAGGTTACTGGAAGTTGAGCTTCTTCAGCAGCTGTAAGAGTCGAGGACAATCCTTGAGAGGAACTCGTATAATAAAGCGTTCCATTAATCACGACACTACCTTTTACACGAATCTTATATGTATCAGATGAAGTGTGATCATCTTTACAAAACTCGATAGCTGCACCATCGTAAGTTGCGTCTCCGCTAACAGAGAGCTCAGCGGTTGAACTAGTTGCCAGCAAATTATCAACCAAGATCGATTTTGAAAGATCAACTAAACACTCGTCGTCGCTCTTTGAACTATCACAAGAATAAATATTGGGACTCGCGGATGAATATTTGGATCCATCAAAACCCGCAACCAAATTAATGCGTCGAACTGGGACCTTATAATATTCCAACTCGACAATATTCGCAGTCATTGTCGCCATCGTCTTTAAAGTACCGATTTGAGGCTCATCCGAAGTTAACGCGACAGATTTCAGTCCAGTCGAACGAAATTTCGCGGATACACTTCCTGATTTATCACTCTCTTTCGTTCCACAACTGTTTACCGCTGCAACTACGGTTAGAAAAAGTATGCCTTTTCCAATAAATCGCATAGTAATACTCCTTAAAAAGTCGCTGTTTTTAAAACAGACTAGGAGAATAGCTCAATTACGATTTTTGGCACAGAAAAATTTTGGATTTCCCAACTTCAACTTATCGATACTCTTCATTTATCAGCTGAAATAGATGCTCATTTGCCTGTAAGACATTGGTTTCATCAAGTTGATAACCTGGCTTAGACAATAACTCTTTATATTGACGATCGATGGCTCGTATCATGGCTAAGACAAACTCGGACGGCCGTTTTACCTTACCACTACTCAATCCAAATGCTTTGCCCAATTGTGCGCGTACTGGCGCCATCGCGCCATAGCTATCGGTACGCTGCCAGGTCTTAAACTGAGGATCTTTAGTAAAATCCCGAATTTCTTTATCTTCGTTCACCACCATTGACATGGCTTTACCGTTGCCTGCATAAATGACTCCAATTACATCTGCAAATAGCTCATTGTAGGGAAGAAGCAAGTCATAAATCTTCGCAACCTGTGGCGAACGACCGATAACCGTTTTCCGAGATTCAGCAATCAAAAGCTCAATCTTCGGATCTTCTGAATTCATCTTAGCCAGCGAATCAATTTGCTCTCTTAATAAAAAAAACTTCACCTTACTAAGATAATATTCTCTATAAACTGGATTTCTTTTATTCATGAGAACATCAAAAATGGAATGGGCGTACTCATGTGCGACAGCATTACGAGTGATCTCCGGCTCAAACACCAGCGAGTCGGTAACTTTAATACGGTAGCCAATCTCCATTTGATTCGCGACATAGGAACCGCCACCATATAGATCACAGAAGAACTTAACTTTTAGGTCTTTAGAAAAAAGAGATCCCATTTTAGAAGAAAGAATCTTCTGAACACTCTCAATCACAGAAAGCGCTGTGTCTAATTTGTCGAGATTATAGCAATCCTGCCAGTAGACAGGTTGGATACCAAGCGCCATTAGGCGTTTCTTTGTTCGTTCAATATTATTCGAGTCGATACCAGGCAAATCACAAAGTTTTATGTAAGCATTTTGTTGGCTTTTGCAGATATTAGAAATCACTCGAGCTTGAGCCATAGTTGGGCTGCTAACGACTATTAATCCAGCCCACATCACAAATTTTAAAACTAAATTTTTACTCATCGATGCATTGCTTCTTGAATGACACTCGGCACTCCACTCGATCCATTTGAACCGCTTTCCAGACCGTTAAAAATACCTCCATCTAAAGACTGCATAACGGCAATGGACCCTTGTAGCGCCTCTTTATTACGAAGTTTAGCCAAAGCTTCATCAAGTTTTACGGATGTTCGCTGGTTACGAATCATACTTTCGCTAAGCTGAAAGAGTGCATTCGTCTGGCGAGCCAGGGTCTGGCCCATCGCCTTAGGGATACCTGTAACAGGATCAGAGGGAATCATCCCCACTGCGGTTTCCAAAGCCGCACCGGCTCCCGCACTCACCGTTAAATTATCCTGAAAATAAAGCCGCGCTATATCTGCGACTCCACAAAGAGCTCTTATTTTTAGTCGAGCCTGATCAATAGCACTTTGAGCTGCGGTTCCAGTCAAACCTTGGCTCGCGATCAGTGACTGTGCCTGAGACATAATGGCCGCTTGGGAGGCTGCCGAGGTTCCGCCAATCACAAGCCTTCCCCCAGTTTGAAGCCATGACGGGACATTATAACCAAGTGCTCGCTGCTGAATAAGATAGGCGCCTTCGGTTCCCACACCAGCAATAAAGGCAATCCGGGCCATTCCATCAGAGGCAGCATAAACAGCCCAAGCCGACCCAGCAGTCAGAGACGTAATTCCTACCATCTGCGCGCGAGAAAGCATCGTTTTGTTAGGCGAATTAGCCCAATCCAGTAGTCCTGTCATCGCAGTACTATTTGCTGCCACAACACCTGCATTTTTTAAACGAGATGCCAAAGAAATATTTTTATTGAAAACTTGAGATCCAAATTTCCTACCAATTTGATCATAAGCATAATTAGAAACGGTCATCGCGGTTAACTTGCGGATAGAATCCACTTGGCCCGCCATGATTTCTGCTTGTTTGAGTTGACTGCGATTCGAATCCAGTTGAGACGCGATCACTTTTACATCTGAGGCTTTTTCATTGTTAATCTGGCGAATATCTTTTGCAATTTCGGAGGCAAATGTTCGCAGATGTTTTTTTTCAACAATGCGCCCAGATGCATCTAGCTTGTATGAGATTCTCCCGATTTTCCCATCCTCATCGGCCGAATAATTCACAGTGTCATAAGTATAAAAATTTGCAAACCAACCAATATGCTCGGTCGTTCGCAGAACTTGATGGATCGTGCCGTCCGAAACCTGAAATTTAGCGCCCGGTTGATAGAACACCCCTACTGAAAAAGGCTTAATCGCCTCGTTAAGCGAAAGATCCGCCAATCGAGAACTAGAGGATGGCTTCGACAGAAATTCGCCTTCGTACTGGTACTGCGCATCGAATGCCGTCACATCTGAACTCGGTGACTTCGCAGGTAGCAAAACGGGGCCACTACCGCCGTTCCATTCGCCACCTGAGAGCACATATAATTCGGGATCCACTAAATTCATATCAAGCCCAAGCGGACGAGGAGGGTTCTGCTCACTAAAGACGTCACAAGCCGAAAGATTGCTGTGCACAATCGACGGAATCTCAAGCTCCAATACAGACGTCTGCTCGGCTAACGTCATGTAGCTTCCGGAAATATGCCACTTTGTTACCTTTGGTTGTCCCTTGGAGTAAGACCAAATTGTATCTGTGGGTTGTCCATTTTTAAGTTGGTTCCAAAAAATAGTACCACTACATACATTAGTATCATTATAAATTCCCCAAGAGCGCCAAACATACCTACCAATAGGCTGGAATTGTAACACCGCTTCGTTTGTGATCGTTGAAATAATGGAGTTGCCGATGCGATAGAATACATGGCCGCTTTCATCTCTAAAATGTCTTGTCCACGGCACCAGAACCGGAGAAACCAGACCAGATGAAGAGAAGGGGAAGCGCAACGCGTAAATAGCCTCTGTTTTGTATTCTGGAGCACTCTCTAATGAGTGTTTCACAAACAAATTTAATTTTCGAGTTTGGTCGTTCTCAGCAAAAATAAGCTCTGTCCATTGAGCTATGTCTTTCTTACCAGTATCTTTATTTGTTACGGTCGAAAAAGCTGGTACCGGGAAGTTATCTTCAGGATCGACTACCAACATGCTCTCGCCATTGGCGGCGAGCACCATCCGACTATTTTTTGCCTGGACTTCTGTGGGATCTAATTGAAGCACATAAGCAAACTCATTGAGAGCAACGCCTTCTACCTTACCTTTAAAATACAATTCTTCAGGGGCAAACGGACGCATAAATCCATGAGCCACGCTAACATCGAGGTCTTTTTGTTTGGAATTCGAACGAAATCTACAGCCAAAAAAGGTTCCAACGCTCAGAATACATGACCAAATCAAGATACCTGCTGTCAAACTATGGCTTTTGATCACCGTATCATCTCCACATCCATTCAAATCTCAATCATTTGAGATTAATTTGTAAAAACATCCAAAACATGATTGGGATCCTGAGGATCTAACCACCCAAATTTCTTTGAGTTCAACCCCCTCAGTTGCACTGTACCGCCCAACGCAAGACTAAAAGCACTCCCATCATTTGGCATCAAAGTAATCGTATCGCCAAAAAGAGACCAGTATCCATAATAAGAGACGTTGCCTCTCTTAACTCGAAGCGCGCTATTCTCATATAGAGTAAAGGAAATAAAAGGTTGATTGCGACTGGTGAATGTCTGATTCTCGATCTCCGTCTTCTTAAATTTCTCGCTACCTGGATCAGGCTGCGTCGATATCACCGGCGCCTCACCAGAAGGGTCCGGCTCTAAAGTATGAGTTAACACAACCAAGCCCTCAGTAACTTTCTTTCCATTTTCTACTGTTTCAACGAGTTGGGCTTTATCAACAATAAATTCTGATCCAGGTGGGAATAGTACTTCTTTTTCAGAAGAAACATCAGCCAACCAATCTATCTTTCGGCATTGATCCGATTTAATTGTAAATCTAATTTTTCCACCGAAATCCTCACCATCATAAGATGTACTCGTAAATCCGGCTTCTTTATAACGTTGTCCATTTTTTAGAACTTGAATTGCTATATCTGATAAATCTTGAACGCCTCTAGTCACGGTGCAGGGCTCTTCCGGAATATGTGCCAGTCCAGATGATGCCGCCTTTATCGTATTTGCATACTGTGGCAAGGCCGATGGATCCTTAGCACGCAAAGAATTATTAAGGGCTGAATATGCGCTGGAACTATAAAGCCGCAAAGCAATGGCTTCATCGAGTTTTACTCGACCGATCATTTTTACATTTACAAGATCATTTTTCATTGTTTTATAAGTTTGTGGAAATTCCACTTTTACCATCGCCAGCTCTTCATCTGTAGCTTCATACTTCGTAAGATCGATAGGTAACGAATTGGAATAAAGATTCGTGGACGCCTTGTCACGACTTTCACTATAAGGAGATCTACACGAAACGCATGTTGAGATAGTTAGCGATAGCACAACAATTAAATCTATCGCTCCAATCTTCACGTCATTATACCTTTCTAAACAATTACCGAATCTCAAACAGATTAGTTAGCAGTAGAATTTTTTGAAGCATCCACTGTAAATACATCTATAACATTGTTTGAATCTTTCGGATCAATCCAACCAAATTTCTCCCAATTAACCACTTTCAGTTGAACATTTTCGCCGAGTGACAGCTTAAAGACGCTCGCGTCGTTAGGGATCAGAGTAATGATATCACCAAAAACCGACCAATATCCTCGCGATAAAATCTTATCGTTTTCAATTTCAAGTTCGTTGTTATCACTCAATCTAAAAGAAAGTTCTGGTCTCGCATGACTCTGATAACTCTTAAGAAGAATATCGGATTTTTTAAATTTTGCACTCCCGGGATCCGGTTCTGTGGAGATTGTTGGAGGCTCTCCTGCCGGATCTTTCTCCATGGTATGGGTCAACTCAACCACCCCGGTCATGACTTTTACACCACTTACAGTTTTTTCCGCGAACTCGGCCTTATCGACTATAAACTCACTTCCTGGAGGAAACAGGGCCTCATGTTCGTCCTCATGGATAGAAAGCCAGTCAATTTTGCGGCAGTAATTGGATTTGATCGTAAATAATATAAATCCGCGAAAGCCCTCGCCCTCAAAAGTAGTGCTTGTAAAACCGGCTTCTTTATACCGCTTTTTCTTTTGCAATGTATCCAATGCAACAGCGGACAAGCCATCAATGCCTCGGCTAGCGGTACAAGCTTCTGCGGGTAGATGATTCAACCCTGAAGCCGCTGCTTTTATGGTGTTAGCATATTGTGGAAGTGTCGATGGATCTTTGGCCCGCAATGAGTTGTTAAGCGGGCTATAGATCGATCCCGTGTATAATCTTAAAGCTGTGGCTTCTTCTAGTTTTATTTTTCCTGGCATTTTAAGCGATTTAAAACGCTTTTCTGCCATTTGATAGACAACTGGGAACTCAGTCTTAACCTTTGCCAATTCTTCATCAGTCGCCTCATATATAGTAAGATCGACAGGAGCTTCGTTATTGCGAAAATTGGTGAAAGCTTTATGTTCGCTTTGTTCCCTCACAAAAGTTTTACAGGCCGTCAAGATCACGACGCTACATGCAACCGTCATCATACTAAACAATGTTTTAGTAGCGATTAACACTTTGGTGCCTCATATAAACTACTGGTTCTTATAATATGCGCGAATCCAATGAATTCTCGCAGTATCTCCACTAAAGGAAACCTCGATTTTTGTCTTATCATCACCGTCGGAATAAGTGATTGGATACCAAACTTGTGTTTCAATTGCTGCAACGTTACGGGTTGAGTCTTGAATCTTACCATTGACACTTAGACGTCCTGACGCCATTCCCGACACGTAGACTCCATTTATACGAGGTTTTTCGTCACCCCAACGAACATCGATCCGATAAATTTTCCTAGAGGAATCAACTTCAACAACATGCGATCCACCGCTTTCAACTTTGATAGCAGAACTGCTCATCGAATCTTCGTCATATTTATTATAAAGAAACTCTTGATAAACCTGACCTGGCTCATCTTTATAGCGAACTAAAACAGTTGTAACACGAATTGTACGTTTTGCGTTGACGACTTCAGGATCGTTTTTATATTGAGCTCCATGATCAAATTCGACGAGAAGAGTAGATCCTTGTGCATTCGTTAAGTCGTGCCAGTTATCTGTTTCGTAAGCATCAACGAACTTCTTGGGTGCTATTTCACGTTTTACTCCGGTCTCACTTACCGAATAGCCGAATGCGTACATGCCATCCTTATAAAAGGGAGCACCTTCGTCATTTTCCATCGTTTTTCCATTTTGATCTTTCACCACGATAGAGTAATGACCATCGTATTTAACCGTAATCTGATCAACGACTCTCTTTGGATCAAGCGGGATTGTAAAACTCTCGCCCGCTTTAAAGTTTTTATTAATTTGGTGGAGAACTTGAGGTGCGTCTAGTGTGTTATTATTCGAACTCGCGTTCGAGTCCAGTTGATTACTAGTTTGTAAATTACGCGTTTTACAACCAGAGATTACAATAATAGTAAATAAGGCAGATCCAAGAATACGTCGCACAAATTGGCATCTCATAGGCGATTCCTTACTTATGATTTCATCTTTTAAAGTAGGTATGCATCCATCGATTTTACCGATTTCATGCCCTTAGGTCACGAATAGGTAAAATTTGCCTCCAATTAGAATGGAACTTAGAGAGTCATTTTATATAAAATCGCTGCGCACTTGCAGGGAGGTTCGCCGCAGCCAGGACAAATGAAGGGGCGTTCGAGACTGCTTCTATAGTAAAAGTTGTCGACTTTAGCGATTCTCTTAAATCCCATTCGTTCGAAAAGGCGATCCGATGTATGAGTTAATCCACTAGCCCAGGAGACGCCCAGAATAAATTTGCAGTTCTTTGCTTTTAACCAGTTCAACCGCTGCTGGCTTATCTGATAACCAATTCCAATGCCCTGCATGGTTTCTAAAACGCATAATGTAGAGAAGCTTCCTACGATTGAGCCTTCTAGTTCTTCAGAAATATTGGATTGAAAGGGTTGGTAATAATCAAATTTATCGATGATATCGGCTACCCCGATACCCACAAGTCGGTCGTCCATGAAAGCCCCGACAACCTGAGAGCTTGCACTAACAGTGCGCTCATCAAGATAATTTGCCGCAAAGAGATCGCGTCCCTGAGTACGATTTAGCAATTTGATTGCTTCGGAAAATAAATTTCGATCATTGATCGTAATTTTCCTGATATCCAGCATTCTTCTACACCTAACCAAAAAAAAGACCGAAGAAGCATCATTGCTGTCACCGGTCTTATTTTTAACTTAAAACAAACTCTAGATAATGGTCGGGGAAACTGGGCAAACTTCGAACTGCGATCATCAAATTCACTTTAAAACGCTCCTAAGCGTCTTAAGCAGTCCAACTTACGTAGTCCGGTTCCGGTTGCTTTTGAGCGCCGGGAGCCGCAACACCAATTTTATGTAGATACTCAGGCGCAATATCAATTTCACCAGGCCACTCGACAACACCATCATTGACGGCGAACATCTTAAATTTAGTCTTGTCCTGCAGAACCTGAAACACTCCGCTTTGCAATACCTGCAACAAGTCGCATACGAGTTTGGACTTGTTGTTAAATGTCACCACCAATTTATAATCTGAAACATATTCCGCTGCGGTCACTTTTAGCAAATCCATTCTTATGCTCCTTTTGGCGGTTGAATTTTGGTCGGTTCTTTTCCATCCCGCGCTTCTATATAGAAAGTTCAAAACGACGCACATATATCCCCATGCAACTAATCTTACGACAGCTGTGTGTAGAATCTAAATGCACTTAGTGAAAAACTGCCCTTGATGCTTCATGGAATAGGCATCAGGGAGGAATTTTATGGATACCAAAAGACTAGCTGCAGTTAAAAAGAAATTTGCCGACTGGCACAAGGCTAATAAGGGCGAAAAACTAACCCCGAGACATTTAAAACGCGAAGCCGTCGCATTGCTTGAGTTTTATTCAAGAAACCGCTTGGCCAAAGAGCTTGGCGTGATGGAACCAACGATCCGCTCATGGCAGCGGCGCATTTTGGAAGTGGCGCATGACGCTCGCGTCTATGAAACGTCACCAAGGCCACCTGCACATCTTGATGATCCAGACGGACCGTCGTTTATAGAAGTAACCGAGAAAGCGTTAGAACCGGCTTCGACATCAGGGACAGCTCCAGTTGCGGGGCTATTCACTGCTCAACCGAGTTTGTTGCTTAGGCGTCCCGATGGTGGGGTCTTGTCGGTGAAGGGAGACTTGTCGACAGGACAGATAAGGCTTTTAACCAGGGCCTTTCTAGGTGGCAAGTCATGATTGCGCTTACACCCCACATCCGCATCTTTGTTGCAACCAAGGCGACAGATCTTCGTAAGGGTTTTGACGCACTTTCTGCTTATTGCCGCGATGAATTGGCGAGGGACCCCCTCTCTGGAGTCATGTTTGTTTTCACCAATCGTTGCCGAACCCATTTGAGACTTTTGT
>CAZUYQ010000019.1:3966-12954 GCA_964624705.1 uncultured Polynucleobacter sp. | reverse complement strand
ATGGTGGCCAAAGAGCGGAACTACGAACGGTAACGTGGCCGCATTGAGCTCGCAAAAGCTCCAAATCCTTTTATGGGGCGGAAGTGGTGACGACGTGAAGTTATTATCGGACTGGCGCCCCATCAAACAAGATACTTTAGTAACATTGCCGCAGCCGTGATCCCTTTGCTCTGGCATTATTTATGCATTTAAAAACCCATCAAAAATTTGCGGGGGATGATTTTGATGGGTATCTCTGAGATCACGCTTAAAGAAGCTACCAGACTCTGCGCGAGAGCTGACCATGCCTTGCACCAAAACGAGCCGCTGTCGCGAGCGGACCTGGCGATTCTTCGCAATGCCCTGGAGACTTGGGCTTTGATTGGTGATGAATTGGCGACCGGCCATTTTTCGCTGAGAAGACTCCGCGAAATCTACGGCCTCGAGCTCGTAACTAAATCAAATATCAGTGATCCTTCGACTACAGATGAAACTAACGAGGACGCCTCGCAGACCGCGAAATCATCAGATGAACCGCGAGAACCCAAACCTCATAAAAATCCGGTTGAAGGCGGAAATAAAAATCACCCCGGACGACGAGATGCGAAAGACTTCCCCGAAGTCCCCGTTACGTTACACAGTAACGCCGATCATCCAAGTGGCTCTGCCTGTGAAGAACCTGATTGCAAAGGGCACGTCTATCCGTTTAAACGCGGTGAAACCTTTAGAAGCATGTTGAGAATTACTGGTGGCGCACCACTTAGGGCGGAGTGTCATGAGTTTGAAGACATGCGTTGCAATATGTGCGGGAAAGTTTACGAAGCCCCAGCATCCGACGACTTAACAAATGATGGCCCTGTTGGGCAGATGTACGGGTTTTCAGCGATGGCGACGATCGCCCTTTATAAATATTTGGGTGCCACACCATGGTGGCGACAAAGCAGGCTCCAAAAGGATCTTGGCCTCGACGTCTCACCCTCGGTACAGTGGGATCAATGCGAGGCCCTCGCAAACACTGGTCGGGTTGTTGTGGAAGCCCTCAAAGAAGTCGCCGCCGCGGCACGAGGTTTTTATAGTGATGACGCCAATTTTCCAATTTTATCGGAGCGTGAAGGTCAGCTGAAAAAAGATCGCAGACATCAAAAAGAGAGTCTTCGCACCGGCATGCACACGTCTTGTATCATTGCCGAGCTTATGGATAAGAGGCACGTGGTCCTATTTAAAACAGGTGTCCAGCACTCGGGCGAATGGATGGATGAAGTTCTCGCTCGCCGGCCGGTGGGCCTTGCCCCGCCGTTTCACATGGCAGACCGTTCTTCTTCAAATCTGGTGACGGTGACAAAAGTCACCGAACTTGCCTGCAACGCCCACCCACGCAATGATTTTGAAGCGATCAAAAAAAACTTTAAATGTGCCTGTGGTCGGATGCTTGATCGCTATAAAAAGTTATATAAAATCGTTCGTTATTGCGATGAAAACGGACTAGGCGGACGAAAGCGGCTCGAGTATCTTCAAGCCCATGCCACACCGATTGTGGACGAAATCTTTCACACGGCTCGCACCGAGATAGAGAGTCATTTTGTCGAACCTAACTCGGGCCTCGGCAAACTTTACAACTACCTCACAAACCATGAGACGGAACTTCGAGCCTTTCTGCGCTACGAAGATGTCCCCCTCGACAACAACCTTTGCGAGGCGATGCTCGGTAAGATTGTTATGCTTAGAAAAAATGCCTGGTTTTATAAAAATGAAGTCGGTGCTTGGGTGAGCGATGTCATCATGAGTCTAGGACAAACCGCTATCCTATCTGGCGTTAACCCCTACGAATATTTCGTTCATTTGCTGCGGAATGCCGAAGATGTCAGAAAGCATCCCCAAGAATATCTTCCATGGAAGTATCAACCTTCGCTTCGCGTGGCCGCTTGAGAGGCGGCAATACTACGAAGCGATTGAGGATTCAACACACAGCTGTCGTAAGATTAGCCATGCAAAAAGCCGGTCAAAAGAACTATTCCAACACTTTTGAGGTATATCTTCACAAGTGAACATTTGGCCAAACCATACAAAGCCCAGTGATGCGACTGCAAAACCTGAGACGCAGAAATTTAAGATAACAGAAAACTTTTTTGATGCCATTTGTGCCTGACAATTTTATGGAACCGAAATCAGTTCGAACTATCCAGTTGCCTGTTTTTACATCATATTGATTTGATTAAGTAATTAGAAATGGTCGGCCAACTCTATCACTATCCGAACTCCATTGTCCGCCTCTTTATCTTACCGATATTATAGAATTTAATTGGCTTCCACCATACAAATCGAAAAGTGTCCTCCTGCAAAAATACGTTGAAGAACGCCTATCGGCGCAAGAAATTGCCGATGAATTTTTGTCCGCCAAATCAACGATTCTGAAATATCTGAAGATTCATGACATCCCGATCCGCGAATCAACCAAACCTATAACCAAAACTTCTGGAAGTCTTAGATACGGTGAAAAGCTAAGACAAAGGCAAATCTTACGCCACAAACGTGAGCAAGATAACATTTCACGAATGTTAGACCTTCACGCTAAGGGCTTCAATTACGAACAAATTGCGCAATCGCTTAATGCCTTGCGAGTTCCTACGAAGAAAGGTAGTGGTCCATGGCATCGCCGTGTGGTGAGGGATATTATTGTACGTGAAAAGGAATTTGTTGAGCATGGAACTGCAGATGGATCAGTTAACTATGGAACAGAGAATTCTAGTCCATAAAGTGCTTGCTTTGCAGGACGAAATCAAACGCGGAGACGAGGAATTTTCTGCATTAAAATATTTGATCGAGCACGAATTGAGTAAACCACTTACGCTCGTTGATCGCTTTGAATTCAATTGGCAAAAACCATTCAAGAATGCCCAATTGTTGCATAAAAATTATGTCGTCGACCGTTTAAGTGCGATAGAAATTGCCAAGAAATTTTCTTGTTCGAAAAGCACCTTCCTAAAATATCTGAAATTGAATAATATTCCGATCAGGGAGGCATGTGTTGCGATTCATAAGAATCGTAACGTTCGCTACGGTGAGAAAAACCGTAGCCGTAGACGTATGAGCCACGAACGGGAGCAAGAAGTCATTCAGAAAATGGTTTTTTTACGGGACAAAGGTTACTCATACCGCAAGATTGCTGAGATCCTCGATACAATGAAAATTCCTACAAAGACCCGCAAAACCAAATGGCAAGCGCGGGTCGTGCAGGAGATCTTGAAGCGAGTTAGCAAAGTGTAAATGAACCAACATAGCCGACAATTGATTTAGATCAATTTTCTCATAATTATCAGTTGCTTAAAAGGCAACTAAAGTAAGGCTTTTAAAAGCCCGATAAAAGATTATAATTAGTCCTTTAGGAGGTTTTATGAAGGCTTTAAAAATATCGCAAGATGTCGTGACTCTGGCTGAATTTAAAAATCAAGCATCAATATTGCTTGAGAGAATTAGCAGCTCATCTCAACCACTCCTTATAACTCAGAATGGTAAACCTGCTGGGGTTCTTTTATCTCCTGCGGAATTTGATCGGATTCAGGAACAGGAGACCGCTCGGTTTATGATGGCGGTCGCTCGTGGACTAGATGATGCTGACACCGAGAAAACATTGACCTCAAAACAGGCCAAATCGCGTCTGGGAATAAAAAAGTAACATGGCGAAGTGGACGGTTCTATGGACTGAGAAGTCGATAGAAGACTTGCTAGCAATTAAGTATTTCATTTCTCAGGATTCGGCTGCCCGTGCTGAAGAGTGGGTCGGAGAACTATATTCTGCAGGTCTGAGTTTAGCGAGTTTTCCCACAAGAGGACGCATCGTACCTGAGTTCAATCAGGAAAATTTACGAGAACTTCTTATCGACAATTATCGGCTTGTGTATCGCATTAAAAAAAGTGTGATTGAAATTGTCACTGTATTTGAAAGTCATCGTCAGCTTAAGAAGGGCGATTTCAAAAAATAATTCTAGATATCCTTTTTGTTGTTCATGGTAGTCTGCCGTCAGTTGCAAAAAATTTCGAGGTTAGACAGATTATGATATTTCCAGAAATTGTTGTTCGCAAAACAGAATTGTTGTCAAACAATTGGTACAAATTAAACAAAGTAACTTTCGACATTAAGAGCAAGGACGGGAAATGGCAGACCCACTCACGCGAATGTTATGACCGTGGAAATGGCGCTGTTATTCTCCTGTACGATCCAAAAAGATGTACTGTTGTTTTGACGAGGCAATTTAGGATGCCGACTTATGTAAATGGTAACCCCACTGGAATGCTAGTTGAAGCTTGTGCTGGTCTACTTGATAAGGACTCACCGGAAGAGTGTATTCGTAGAGAAACTCAAGAAGAAACCGGTTATTCGATTAAATCGCCTCGCAAAGTATTTGAACTTTATATGAGTCCTGGGTCTGTAACGGAGGTTCTACATTTCTTTATTTCAGAATATTCTTCGGAGTCAAAGACTTCTGTGGGTGGAGGGGTTGACGATGAGGAAATTGAAACACTTGAGATTTCTTATGACGAGGCCTTGAGTATGATCTCTAAAGGTGAAATAAAAGACGCAAAGACGGTCATTCTTTTGCAGTATCTTCGTCTAAACTCTCTACTGTAGACGGATCGACATGACTCAAAATGAAACAAAATTATTTACTCGAAAGCCACAGATTTGCATCTTAGGTAGCGCAGACCCAGGGTCTAAGGCCTATGATCTCGCCGGTGAAGCGGGTGCGTTACTTGCAAGCCTCGGTATCACAGTTGTGAGTGGATGCGGTAGTCCCGCGACACGTTTTGCAGCCGAGAGAGCTCTTGCCGCAGGAGGATTTGTTGTTAGTGTCGTTCCTAGTGACGACATCAAATTATGTAACTGGCCTTGCTCAGTTTTAATTCCTTGTGGAATGGGTGACGCAAGGAACCTTATCATGGCACTAGCTGGAGACGCATGTATCGTGGTAGGCGGGCGTGCGGGCACCATTTCTGAAGTTTGTCTGGCCTGGCTGCACAAACGCCCACTTTTGCCATTGGCAGGACACGGTGGATGGTCAGATCAATTGGAAAAAAATCCACCTGACGAACGAAAAAATTCGCCAATCCTACCGTGGTCAACAATTGTGGAACTCAAAAATAGATTACTGAGTTTAGAGTGAATCTATCTGAGATGTTATGCAAAATTCTAATATTTACGGCGATAAACATGCGCTCACAAAAACGCGGGGATTTCGCGGCCTCAGTCGCTCACACCACATCTCTTTGATTTCTTTGGATTTTATAAGATTTTTGCAGTCTTATTCTGCATTGTAGTAAATGAATCGAGGAACCCGCACGAAAGACGAACTCTACTTATATCACTGATTTCATAGAGTTTATAGCAAATCCATTACGTACAGATTCTGACAAACTAAAGGACTTTTACCTCAAAGAAGGGCTTTCGGCATCAGAATTAGGTGCAGAGCTGGGCATTTCTAAGGCAGCTGTTTTGAAGCAACTTCATAACTTGGGCATTCGAAAAGAGCGCATTGGTCGGGACCCCGACAATTACAAATTCCCTAAAAATCCTCCCTACGGATATGACGTCCGCAACGGACGACTCGTACCCAACCGGATCGAGATGAAGGTGGCCAGACTGATCGTTGAACTGCGGGACAGAAAAAATCTTGGATGGAGGGTGATCGCCGAACGTTTAAATAATGATGGCCATCAAACCAAGACCTGCCGCAAATGGAACCTCGATAGTGTCAGAAATATTCACGAACGCTGGAAGGACAAAATCTAAAATTTAATTGCATCGCAGTCTATGGACGTCGCCAATCTCAAAACGATCGCAACCAACTGAGATGGACCAAATATTTTTGAGGAGCATGAATGGCAGGTTGTCGTGCATTGACAGACCAGGAAGTTGAGCTGGTTCTAAAGAATTTCAAAGGAAAATTTGCGAAACGGAATCATGCGATTTTTACAACAGGAATCAAAAGTGGTTTTCGTATCAGTGAACTCCTTAGCATTCGTGTTGCCGACGTAATGCAACACGGCCAATTTAAAAACCATATTGTCGTCGAAGCCAAAAATATGAAGGGTCGGAAAAAATCGCGGTCGGTTGTTTTTCACCAAGCTGCAAAAGATGCGATTGGCGACTATCTCCACGAATATCAAGAACAGTGGGGCAGACCGATGACGCCCGATATGTATCTCTTTCGGTCACAGCAAGGAGTGAATCGCAAACTAAGTCGCTCGCAGGTTGCAAAAATTCTTCATGACGTTTTCGATTCGCAAAAATTTTGTGGGAAATTAGGTACACACGTAATGCGCAAGACCTACGCGGTTCGTCTGTATAAAATCTTTGGTAAGGACCTTGTGAAAACCCAGCGGGCCATGGCCCACGAGAATATTAACAGTACATGCAAGTACTTACAAGACTTCACTGCGGAGGATATCGACCAAGCAATTTTGTCGGCCTAACTTCCATTTAAATCATCTCAGCACATCTTGTCAAAGCAAATCCATCAGCTACAAGAACGTTCCTAAATTGAGAGGATGGATCAGATGAAACTTTTTAACTTTAATCGTGCTGGTGATGTCGCCATGGTTTCTGAACAACAGCCCGAGGTCCTTCGAAGCCCGATGACCAAAGGCGATCTGTCAAAATGCGTAGCCAAGCTCACGGCGACATCTAGGAAAGACGTCGATAAAATTATCGATTGTTATTTGGCAGAGATTGCCTCGACTTTAAAAGATGGCTGCCCAGTTGTTATCAGCGGATTTGGTAAATTCAAACCACGCAAACCGCGGACCGGCAAGTGTCGCAATCCCGCGACCGGCGAGCGTGGTCCATCACCGGAACGCAAGTCGGTGTGTTTTCAGCCATCGCAGATACTCAAACAAACTTTAAATAATTGAGGAGTTGAACATGAGAACCGCAAATACTAAAAGCCAACCTCAGACTATAACCTCCATTGTCCGCCAGATAATCATCATGCTCGCCACGCTCGTAGAATCTATTTGCAAGGCTCTTATAGTTGCGCTGCCATTTATCCTGATCGAAGATCGTCAGGAGATCGAATTTTGGCAGGCGGTTGGCTATTACGGCGTCTTTCTATTCGGCATCGCCACCATCTACGGTAGGCTTTCTCCGAGTCGAAGTCGCGGTAGATAGTTTTTGAAATGATTTTAGCCCGTTGGGGGTCAAGCTCCCAACGGGCTTTTTTGCGCCTCCACGATGACTTCCGCGCAAAACTTCTTGGCAGCGATTTACCCAGCATGATATAGCGGCCGTATCAACAGACATCACGGCAAAAACGGGGGGGCTAAAACTTTGACTGACACACCTGATTGGATGGAAAAAGTGCTTGAATCTATCAGCGGCACAGTTGAATCGACGGGCGCGCCCGGCTCCATTGGCTACGAGTATTATTTAGACGCAGATATATGGAATATCGCAGTATTTCCTCTACCCGTTGAAATTTTTGAGGATGGTAGACTTGACTATGGAACGGTTGGATTCTCGGTTGATATCGAAGCCATTCGGTCCATATTTGATAATATCCAAGACATGACAATGACCTCAGCCGCGGAACACAGTGACGATCCAGAGGATGTAGTGGTTTCGATCGAGGGGAATTTGAATGGTCAAGCTGTATTCCTTCGAATAATGACGAATCCAGCCGAAGACGCCGAGCCAAAATATCGAATCATTGTTGAAGAGAGCGGAAGTCGAATCGAAGAGATCGTTCGCTCTAACAGCGATTCGGATGATGACGAAGTATCTTACGGCGCTGTTGCCGTCGTCGACGGTGAGCACTCAGGCAAGATTGGCTACTATGACGATGATGAAGGATCATTTGCCATTGTTTACTTTGGAAAACCATTTCAATCGGAATATTACTTGGTACCGCGCGAAAAACTGCGGAATGTTACGTCATTAGAGCACGAAAGATTTAAACGAGAGAATCCGGAATTATGCGACGTAATGAGAATCGATTGATTTTAGAAGACTATATGTCGCGGATGTCAATACGGGCGTAATATCAGTCAAAATTCAGGCATGTACTCCCAAAGTTCATTTTGATGCAGCCAGATGGGATCAGCGTTTCGCATGATGAATTCTTCGTCGGTCAATCCGTCGATTAACTGAGGTCGAGGCACTCGCTTTTGTTTACCGTTAATAAAGATGGTCATAAACAGTTTTTTTCGTTCGCGCTTGGCACGCTTTTCGGTAGCACTCAATTTTCGTTTCGGTTTAGCCATGTCGATTTCTCCATTGCTTTCGTATAATTGTAGCAACGGCACTGGTTCGGCAATTGAATTGTTGATTAACTGTTGCCTCGTAGAGGGGGCCATCTGCTGCCCGCTTGTGGTCCCGATAAAAACCAGAATGGAGGTGAAATTTGGCGAACAAAAGATCCAAATCAGGGAAACTACCGCTTAGAAACATACTTGATTTGTCCGATAGACTTACGCTGAGGGCTGATCTGCCTGGATTCATGGATAGACCGCTTTAATTCTGGTGCATGGTATTCGCTAGTTCCGTTCGTAATTGACGAAATTCTCAGCGACTTGATGCCTGCACTCAGCGGGGAAGTTGCGTCAGCCGCGCGACACCGCTTAGGATTGCCGACTTTTTTCGACATAACATTTGTAGGTCCCAATTTTGATGATCACTCGCACGGGAATCCTGGTCTCGCTCAGAAACCCCATGTAACGATAAGCGAATTTCCTGGCTCACTGGGTAAGTTTCTATCAACCCATGCTAACCGTTGTTTCGACCTCGCGATACTTTTTCAGCCGGGTTTTGAGGAACATGGAAATGAATGGCTGGCTGACGGAGGTTTAAAAGCACTCGCGAACGGTCGGGCTAACAGAATTTTCATGACTCATGAATAAAAACTGTGCGCTCATGGAAAATTGAAGAATGCCATCGACTGTTAATCTTTTGGAAGGATCTGCATGCCAACATCTAAAACGAAATATGTTCTCTACAAAACATACAAAAACCTTGTCAAT
>CAZUYQ010000019.1:0-3956 GCA_964624705.1 uncultured Polynucleobacter sp. | reverse complement strand
CCGATAACGACTGAGTATCGTTTCATCCTTGGCTGCTTGCGGAATTCCGGGGCCGAAACACAGAGCGGCATCTTGCTCGTATCTCGGGTATTCAATGCATCAGGGGGCGACAGAGATCTCATTGAGAACGGTGGACGTTTGGTCAGTTAACTCCTCGCTTTCGAACAAATATCGAATTTAACAAGCTAATTTCTTTGAAATTTCTTTCTAAATTTTGCCCTGCATTTGCTCAACTCGTTGCACTGTAAAATGGAATTTCACACAGACTATTCGCCAACACTCTGCATTGCTTCGGCGTTGGTCTCTGTGCGCATGCTGATAAAGTTGCGACTATCGGTGCATCAACAGACAATTTGCGATGTTAAGTCCAGAGTCTGTGAAACACATGAGTCAGAAACTGGAGCAGGTCCATAACGCCGTAAATCGCATTCTGAGCGAGCCTCATTGGCGCAGACACACTTTTCCATGTTCCAAAAGCGCTCGCGCCGCAGGCGAGTATTGAGAAGCTGTTGACAACTTTAAGATCACGTTTTAGATTCCGCGCGTCGAAAAATAAATCTGGAGAAAAAAAGATTATTCATAGCGTCAAAAAACATCTTCGAGGGGAATTCAAACGATTTGTCGACTCGTTTTTATCACCATTCTTCATGCAATCGCCGACTTCGCAGTAGTCGGGTACTTATTTTTTTTCGTCAATCGAATCAAATGCATCGACTCATTTCCGGAAAACCGGGGAGTTAATGGTCAAGAAGCTCCTCACGAAGCTTCGAACCTAAATCCGACGGATTTGGCGTCATCGATGAGTTTTGCAAAACTGATCTTCAGACGCTCCAAATGCTGTTGCGGACCTTTATAGACGTTCCAAAGGCAATTCACGCCACCCCACCAGCTGCATCTTGATCATCATCGTTTTGAAGCCTACCATGGCTGATAGAATATATATTGCATTTGCGGAGTACATGAATGGCAGAGGGAGATGCGATTTTGTTAGCAGTAGAAGAAATAGCGCTTCATCTTGAGACAGCACCTCTCGACGAATACCTGCTCATTCCCGGATTAGGCGGCATATGCACAAAGTGGTTTCGCCCATTTCCTGCGGATGGGGCAGGATTAGCTTGGAAGGTCAGGGCTGCGCGCATGATATATGAAAAATGGTCCGGGAAAATCTAATCTTGCATTTATAGTATAACTGTTATACTATAAATCATGCGCTTTAAATGGGATGAAAATAAAAGCAAAATCTTGAATAGCGATCACCGAAGGGGCTTGAGCTTCGAAAAGGTGACCCGGCTGTTTCAACAGCCATATTTTCTCGACCAAAAAAATGACGATCCCGAACAATTTCGCGCGATTGGATTCGTGGACGAAAAGATGATCACGCTTATTTTCGAGCTGCGTGAAGACGCAGCCGGGGAATTTTATCATTTTGTAACATATTGGCCGTCAACAAAAACGGAAAGGAAACTCTATGAAGAAGGCTAAGAAGAGCCAAAAACAGGCAAAAGTAGGTATTGAGGATATTGAACAACGAGCTCTCAAAGGCGAGGATGTGAACAAACACTTCAGCGGGGGCAAAATGATGGCACCATTGACTGAGCAAATCCAGAGAGTCAACGTAGACTTTGGCATAGTCACCCTGCAGGAGTTAGATTTCATTTCGATAGAACTCAATGTGAGTCGTCAGGCCGTGATTAAGCTTTTTGTGCAAAGAGAGTTAGATCAGCATTTTTTAGCCAAGAAAGCCCGGAAAGAAGCTTAGGCTAAAGAATGTGGCAAGGTAAACTGCCAAGCTCATAGATTGAGACTTTGCGTCGGAGCTTATTGACTGACTCGATGATAGATAAATTGAAAGGAGCGAGTAAACAGATGTCCCAAGATTTGACCATTGTCGACGCTCCCAAAAACAAGCTGGAGGTCCACACGCTTCAAATGTGGATTGCAAATAAACTAGAGAACGGGTCGGAGGTTATATCAATTGAAGCTTGTAGCGGAAATTTGGCGTCTATCCTCAAGACGGCGCTTATTTCTGTACCAGCCTATTCTATCTCTAAGCAGTTCTCTCAGATTGAATCGGCAGCCGCGAAGGAAAGAACGGCTGGTAGAATCGATCCTTTCTCGCGATTTTTCAGGAGGCTGGGTCTTGCAGCTAAAAAAGAGCCTGCGTTCACCGCCGCGTATGAAATCTACAAAGAGATGATTCACCTCACCTTAAAGTCGGGTGCATCTGATAAGTATGGTATTCAGACGATAGATAATCTGGTAGCGGAAGCAGCAAAGCTGGGTTTACATGTTGCTTACAATGGAAATTTCTTAACGAAGATTGAGTCGGATCCGAAAAAAAGCCCCGAGTTTCTGAAGGCTCGTGAGCAAGAAAAAATTGTTGAAAAATTTGCCACAGTGCACGAACAAATTGCTTCTTGTATTCACGAGGGAGCAAAAATAAAAAATAGCTTGGATATTTCGTGGAAAGACTACCCGTCCATGGGTGGCTTCGTCATTATTATTACTTATCTCAGTGAGGACTATGGAGCTGGATATCAATTTGTAAATGCCAACACAGAAGCTATTCTTAAAATTGCAAGGAAGTGTAGTAAAGATTTTGTTGGGATTATGCAGCAAAAAACCAATTAGGTTCGATCCCTACGAACATACGTCCTAGGAGCTCAACCGCTATGCGTCCCGCTATGATTGTTTCACTAACGTCGGCAATCGCCAAGCATCTTCAAAGCACACAAACAACGACCGCGATCAATATGATTCTTGGCCGCTATGAGCTCTCGGTTCAAGATGTCGACATTGTTCCCAGCAAAGCACAATACGTTCGAGGTTTGTTAAAAGATGCGCCAGAAGCCGTAATCGTGCGAATTGCCGAAGACTTAGGTTTGGATGTACCAAATAAAAACAGCCCGGCGGTATCAGACTTCAAAAAGTATCTGGAGACGGGTGGTTTACATGCCTGTGAAGACGACTTCCAACGTGCATCTAAGGCAATTGAGGCAGACCCAGACCAAGCTATTGCAAGTGCAGGCTCATTGCTTGAAAGTGTATTTAAAGTCTTATTGGAGAAGCTCGCCCCCGGTTTTCCGGATACCGAAACTTTGGTAAACTATCTAAGTTGACTATCAATGCAATGGATTTATCCCCGGACAACAAAGCTAACGCATCCGTACAGCAAGTAATGAGTGGCTTAGTTAGTATCGCTAGCGGCATGGGTGCGCTTAGGAATAACTTTAGTGCGGCGCATGGTAAAACTGAACGTCAGCGTAAAGTAAGGCTAGGGCCACGCCATGTCCGATTATTGGTCGGAGCTGCATCGCTTCTCAGTCACTTCTTACTTGAAACATACAGAGAAGGGCAGTCGTCACCGACAGCGTAGAAACACTGACGATGCAATTGCCCTCGTGACCGGAGTTAATACTTAATGCGACCGTAAACATGTTGGTCACTACCTTTCTCTTTAAGCTTTTTTATTTGTTCTAGATATTGTTTCGCTTTTTGGGCGACCTTCCAGTTGGAATCTGTAAGGTATTTTTTTGCATATCCGGCAGCACTATCAACGCTCGAAGGTTCAGTAATTCGTAGAATCATTTCAAACGCAAAATCAGAAACGTTATCATTTGACAGAATTAACTCCTCGAGAATGGGAATAAAGGCCAGCGCTTCTTTCCCCAAGTACAACAACCCACTCATCGCGCTAGGGAGGTTCCGGAAACATGGACAACGCCACCAAAACATCGATGAACGCATCGCCTCCACGGATTAAGTACTTCTGTACCTTGTCGTGATGGTCGAACAAGGGATGCAGTCCCAAACAGATCAAAGCCTTTTCCGCTTACTCTGACCGCAACTGCAAAAAGCCCGCTTTGGATTGGAAAAATCTGATGATCGAAGTCCCGGTATAGCGCGCGGAGCTAATGATTGGAGAACTCGACAATAGAGAGAAATTTATCTCGGAA
>CAZUYQ010000018.1:41432-53026 GCA_964624705.1 uncultured Polynucleobacter sp. | reverse complement strand
TACGGTCCATTGTGTATAGGACCCTATTTTGCTCATCTTAAAGACTATAGCGGCAATGATGCGGTGACACCAACACTCCTGACGGTAACCTTGAGAACCGATATGTTTCAGGAGTATTTTACTAATGATGATTGCACGTCTGCCCCAAAGACGAGCGTCTATATCCCAAGCGGAACTAGTGTCACCATGCAGGGAATTTATAGAAAAATGTCGTATGGTGGCCAGCTACCTGCCAGCGTCGGCGGAGTCGTAAGCTTCGAAACATCGGTCATTTTCGGAGGCACCACGAGGAATTTATCGAGCTCCGGAACAATCATGCTTCTTAAACCTTAAATTTCGACCTAGAACGCGTCTACGCTGCAATATTTGAACGACCAGGTATTTCCCGTGCGAGGTGACATTTTTATCTGAGCTTCTATTTGTCTTTGACTCATATGTGCCGTCACTACGCATAATGAAAAACATTTGATAGGTTGACCTATTATATTTGATAGGTTAACCTATCAAATATGAACAACGTCATTAATCTTCCATTTATCAATAACTTACATGAGAACTTGAGCGCTAAATCAGGGCTGCTTCAGGTTCTTCTAGGTCCTCGTCAAGTCGGTAAAACGACGACGATTCTCGCCTATCTAGAAACCCATCATCAAGATAACTATCACTATGTCAGTGCTGATGCAGTCTTCAATGCCACTCCCGAATGGATTCAGGAACAGTGGTATTTTGCGTCTCGTGAAAATCGTCTATTAGTCATTGATGAGATTCAAAAGTGCCATAACTGGGCTGAAGTTATTAAAGCGTTGTGGGATCGTGATAAACGTTTGAAGACGAGAATTTCTTGCGTGCTGTTAGGATCGAGTTCTCTCAGTATTCAACGTGGACTCAGTGAAAGCTTAACAGGTCGGTTTCAACTTTTGACGGCTCATCACTGGAATGCGCGTGAATCGATGGAGGGCTATCAGCTTAGTCTCGATGATTATCTCAAGTATGGCGGGTACCCCGGATCCTATCCCTTTGTAGGCAGCAGCAAATGGCAACGGTATTTGTCAACATCGATTGTTTCTACGGTTATCGAAAAAGATATTCTCCAATTCAATAACGTCAAAAATCCTGCACTCTTTAAACAAGCCTTCGAAATTATTATGGCTTATCCGGCAATGGAAATCAGTTACACGAAGTTGCTTGGCCAGCTTCAAGACAAGGGTAATGTGGAACTGATCAAGCACTATCTGGATCTATATCAAGGTGCGTTTCTGATAAAAGTACTCGAAAAATTTTCTCCCAGCCGTATACGCACCAAAAGTTCTTCACCGAAGATTCTTCCACTTTCACCATGTCTTTATTATTTGACGCATCTTGACGAGTATTCGAATGACGAACGTGGGCACGTTTTTGAAGCTCTCGTCGGAGCTCAACTGGTACGTACCGGTGAGGATTTATTTTACTGGCGAGACGGTAAACACGAAGTTGATTTCGTCGTTCGTCAGGGCAAAAAGATCTGGGCTATCGAGGTGAAAAGCGGTCGTCGGCGAGCGGCCGGCGGTCTAGCGGCGTTTATGGAGTACTTTCCTAAAGCGAAAGCAGTTTTTATACGCTGGGAAGACTACAGTCGTTTCGAAATGGATCCGATTGCCTTTTTAGAAGCGTAGAACGAGTTTAATGTAAGTCCTTTTGTCGTTTCAGGCCCATTTGGCTGATGACGACAAAGACGGACGCATGTTTCTAGGTCCCTACAACTCTGTCGGTCTTTCTCCGAAATTATAGCGACGCTGGGAACGAGCCTCTTAATTACTGTTCACGCTGTCCTTGCGACAGCTCATGTCAGTGTAAAGGACCCCACCCGTTGCTTGGCAAGCAGCAAGGTTTTGCAGCAGTTTATCTAATGCCTCTCGAGTTATGTAAGTGCCGCCCGTAGTCAAGACTTGACCTCCTGGGCAACTTACAGCTCCACATCATTGCAAATGGAATGGAAACAAATGCGAAACTTTGTTTCGCTCAAATCCGCTATGATGCGCCCTACATTCCGCGGTAGACTTCATTTTCTTTCTTGCAGATGTACTCCTCCCTAAACTCACCGACTGATGTGGCGCCTACTGAGAGATCGCCTTTTACAGAGAATATCAAGCTGGTAGGCGTTGTCTTGTAATCAAGTGGTATCACAAAGACGTCATCTTTAAGTCCTACCGTTCCGCGCCATACTCTCAGCGGCCATCGACGTGCAGATTCAACCGCTTCGACAATTTCCGTATGGTCTACGTTGATCTTTATGCGGATGGTTCGTTCCGCAGGGGTAGGAACGGTTGTATGGCAGTTATAGGATTCAATTGCTGGCTCATCTGCAAGGCCAAATCCAAAGCTCTGCGATGCAGCGCCCAATGCTGCTATACCGAGCAGCGCTCGGATTTTTGCTTGGCTTCGTGTTAGTTTCATAGTGTGATGACTCCTTCAATGATAAGGGACAAGACTTGTACGTATTGGTCTAGTCTTGTTCATCGAAAGAGGTAAATATATTTTTTAAATCGTTGTCATAAGACGAGGCTATGGGTAAACACCTACACAAAATACAGTCTTAATATTCACAAACTCACGTATCCCAAAATAAGAGAGTTCGCGTCCATATCCAGATTGCTTGATGCCACCAAACGGCAAACGCACATCTGATTTCACAAATTCATTTACAAAAACGGATCCTGCTTCCATCTCTCTCACGATCCTACGAGTTCGTGCTTCATCCTTTGTAAAAATTGCGGCGCCCAAGCCAAACTGCGATTGATTGGCAAGTTGAATCGCTTCCGATTCATCCGCCGCTTCAATCAAAGCGGCGACAGGTCCAAAAATCTCGTCATCGAATGCCGTCATTCCTGGGCGGACACGCCCTAAAACCGTGGGCGGATAATAGGCCCCTGGACCGGCTGGGATAGTTCCGCCAAGTAATAAATCGGCTCCTTGTTTTACTGAGCTTAGAACCTGCTGATGAACATCATCGCGGAGATCATGGCGTGCCAGTGGACCAATGGAAAACGATTCATTACGAGGATCACCATAACGAATCTTTTTAAAAGAATCGACAAACCGAGCTTCGAACTCTTTATAAATTGATTTGACAATAATAAATCTTTTGGCCGCGATGCAACTTTGACCGGCATTGATCAGGCGACTCTTAGCGCATTGATCTACTGCTAATTCAAGGTCTGCATCTTCGAATACAAGATAGGGATCGCTTCCGCCGAGCTCAAGCACCGTCTTTTTCAACTCACTGCCAGCAATACTCGCAACCGAGCGACCGGCTGGCGTGCTACCTGTGAGCGTTACTGCTTTTACAATCGGACTACGTATTAAACTTTCAACGTTTGAAGACGGGGTAAGCAGACTTGTAAAAACGCCCTCTGGAAATCCTGCCTCAGTAAAAATATTTTGAATTGCGCGTGCACACCCCGACACATTCGATGCGTGCTTTAGAAGACCGACATTTCCTGCCATCAATGCAGGTGAGGCAAAGCGGAATACCTGCCAGAACGGAAAATTCCAAGGCATTATAGCAAGCACTACGCCTAGTGGATCAAAGGCGACGTAACTCTTAGCTGCTTCCGTTGCAACGGGAATATCATCGAGAAACTTCTGGGCGTTTTCTGCGTAAAACTCGCAACAACTCGCACACTTTTCTATTTCAACAATTCCATCACGGGTTGGTTTGCCCATCTCATCGGCCATAAGATTTGCCAGGAGTATTTTTTTATCACGCAGAACTTTTGCGGCTTTTCTCATAAGCAGAGCTCTATCGACGTATGATTTCTTCTTCCAAAGTAGAAACGCCGCCTCTGCTTCTTTTAAACTTTGCTCTATCTCACGAGCATCAAAAGCCTCGTATGATTTTATCTGCTGACCCGTATGTGGGTTAATACTTTCCATATATCCCTCCCCCTTAATTTATAATTCTTTATGTGGCAACGTGCCACATTGCAATGCTAAACCAACGTAATCTTAAGCTTATATTAAGGTATTGACTTTTATTAATACTAATAATACAAGTCGCCAACTATTTTAGTTAGTTATTCAACAAATCTCTCAAATCATTGAGGTCCTATGAAATCTATTAAACTTCTTTTGGGTTTGGCAATCGCCACAACATCATTCGCTAAGCAGGACATTATAATTGATACTCCTCCGGTCGGTTCAGAGGGGGCTTTAACTCTGAGTAAGGCTTGCCGCGGCAAAACCTACTATGACCTTATGCATAATGTTCTCGCTGCAAAAATCGAAAAAGCCGGTGTCGGTAGTAAAGCTTTCGCAGAAGAGAAAGATCTCACCGCTGGCAAGAGCGCCGCAGTCAAATTAGACGATGACAATTATAATTTTCACGTCGCTTATCCACACTCTGCACAAGGTGGAAGAAGCTACGGTTGGACAAAAGGACAAGTCGGTGATTGGTCAGATGTTACTTACCTGAACAACTTAGCTCAAATTATCAGTCTAGATGATGCTGAACTCGCCACGTTTTACCAAACAATTATCGAGATGCTCGGTAATTGTAATACTAGCAAACTTGCAAATCTTTCTGACGACATGGCTATGCGTGTTGCGACGAATTTCTTGGCGATTTATACCGCTGAGCAATACCGTGCCATTATGGGTACCAAAAATTGGGATGACGCAATCTTACAAGTGACGCTACTCGGCGCATTCCACGGCGGTCAAACAACTTTAACTAAGTTCTATCGCAATCAATTTAGTGAAAAAGCGCCCGATCAAGACCAATGCGTATACTTCAACGGAGAAAAATCTCCACTGCGTTTTGCTCGCATGAATGATTACTGGCAGCTTGGAAGAACTGCGACACTTGTTGTCGATCAAAAAACCGGAAAGAAACGCTGCAAAGGTCGCAGTGGTATTAACATCACAAGAACTGACTTTCTTGCTTTAGGTCGCGCTATCACTGCCGCCAAAGCCGATTCACGTTCACTTGCTGCAGTTCAGGCGATTGTTGGTAAGAGTCCAAACGTCTTCGCAGCGATTTCACAGTATTTTGTAGCAGGAAAAGCCGATGCAGCTAAAACGGAACAACTAGCAAAAGCGGCTTCAAAATTCCTTCTCGAAGTTCGTCGCGATGCTGATAAAATCACGGAAGAATTAAAAGCTAATTAATCACCAACTCAGCCTCGACCTCGCGAACTCGTTTATAATCCGCAAATACCGCGTTACGCTCCCCTGCCAATGCAACAATACCCAACGTACTATCGAAATTGATAGTACGTTGGACTTGTTCGCCATTACGCGACCATACATGTGTCGCCAGATGAGTGGACAACCCTTTCAATTTGTCGAGTACTTCGACATTGCGTAGGATGCCTGAGATGGAAGCAGCTAAGAATACCGGCACGACTGTTTGTTTTAATTTGTAGACGCGAGAACTTATCTCACCCTCCAAATAGGCCTCGACAACTCGCTCGACCTGACTACTGCCGGTGGCGGCTCTTGCAAATCCAAGGACCGGACCTCCGCACATACGAGCTCCAGTTTCGATAAGCCTTGGGCCGTTTGCTGTCAGCATAATTTCACTATGCGCGGCGCCCCAGCGAATTCCTAGGGCGTCTAAACAACGTCCAGCATAGGCAACAAGCTCTCCATGCTTTTCAGGACTGAAGTCTACAAACTCCGTGTAATCGAATACTGTCTTTCGGCCCTGCGCCGAGAACTTCTGATAGCGTATAAGATGTGCTAGTGAATGCTTTCCCGCTGCACTCACGGTATCCACGGCAAATTCAATACCGCTCACTTGCTCCTGCACAATGGCCGTTTCATTATGTCTACTCATCAATGCCGCTGGTGTCGCCAAGATATAGTCGAAGGGAGTTCGCCAATCTCCACCTGGTGATATGTGATAAACTTTATCGGATCCGGCCGACGCCGGAGGTTTAACAATAAGCGCCGCATGAGTGAGATTATACTCAACAAGCCAAGCTGCCACTTCATCGGGATTTGCGGTGTTCAAAGTCCGTATGCATGGAATACCGGCTTTTTCGAGTGCTTCTTGCATCAGTGCCTTGTGATACCTAGCCTTAGATAATTCCGATTTATTAGCAAACAACGGCGTCAAACTTGCAGCAAGTTGATCGGCAAGTGGCACCCCTGCTTCATTACCTGCAATAATTGCTCGAGGATTGAGTCTACGAATTTTGTCGAGCAAGTTACGGTCGTTGTCATACACCTCTAAAAAATTCTCTGCCTGAATTCTACCAGCAAATCCTGCGTGATCGGACTTACTCGTTGATTTTAAGCAGACCGCAATTGCCGGAACATTTTTCTTCGCAAAAGCAGGAGCAAGCTCAGAGCCTGACGACGTTGGATTTACAATGACTACCGGCTGCGTCATCTCATTTCTCCTGGTGATATTCTTTGATTAAAAACATCTGCCATAGCAACGCACCCAAGAGTAGTGACGCACCAGCATAAGGAAGGTTACGAACATCAAGTCCATTGGCGATAGCAAAGCCACCTATTGACGTTCCAAGTACACTACCAAGGCTAATAGCAGAACCATTTAAAGCAGCAAGAGTTGCACTCTGCTCTGGTTGAAATCCGATTAAACTATGTTGCTGAGGTGTAACAGTTGCCCAACCCATCGCTCCCCAAACTAGAAACGGTAAAAGGCCCAAATAGGGGATAAAAGATGTCGAAGGAAGTAGTAGCATCGTCGCTATAAGGATCGTCAGTATCACTGCCATGACAAAAGAAGCTTGTCCCACACGATCGACAATATATCCGACAGCAGTGCTACCAATCAGTCCGCCAAGGCTCCAAACAAAAAACTTGGACGTCAACGAGTTCGAATTACCGACACTGGTATGCATAGGAGCCATATAGGTGTAGAGCCCAAGACTTGCTGTTGCAGTTAGAATGGTCACGCCAATAACTGAAAGTATTCTCCTATCAACTAGAAGCCGGAGTCTTTCTCTTAAAGATGGTGGCGCTTTCACGCATAGATCTAACTTTTGACTACTGATGCCAAGAAGCGTAATCAAAGAAAAAAGCAAGATAAGGCATATGGCATACTGCCAACCAAACTTTTGCGATAACCAAAGCCCAACAGGAACGCCAATGACAGCACCGGCACTATTTGCTCCCCAAATCAGACTAAGGGCCCTCCCCCTCGCCTCGCCCCCAATCATTTGAACTGCAGCTGCAACACAGATAGGAGAATAGAGACCTGCGCCAATCCCAGCAATGGCTCGACCAAATAAATAAACTGCCAGATTCTCGGAGAATAAAGTAACGAGATTTCCAATAGAGAAGATTGTCAGCGCTAACATGAGAATAACTCGCGCAGATTTTTTTGCCAGAACTACAGCAAACAATGGAGCACAGATAATATAGCTGACACCGAAGGCAGAGATCCCCTGACCAGCGGCAACGACAGAGATGCCAAGAGTCGAACTAATACCAGGCAATAGCCCTGCCGTGATATAGGAACAGCATCCCATAGTGAACATGCCTATTGCTAAGAACAAAAGATGCTTCATGTTATTCCACTATCCAATACCTTGTTGGTCCATTCACGCAACTGCGTTCGCAGGTCTTCGCTGTAAGCATCGGGATGAGCACGAGTCGGTTGATCTTCGTTGAAAAACGTCCCTGTTAATTCGGTCTCGAGAACTCGTAGAGTCGCTTGACCACCATGCTCAACTGTATGAAGCGGAATGCCCCCACCACCTCGGACCATATTGGTATCCATATAAGTGGCAGGATGAACAATATTGATTTGAAGTTTGGTTTTTTGTTTTGCAAGATCAAATGTCGCCATCGTCAGGGCAAGTTTCGCTCGTCGGTAAGCGGTTACACCACTGTAATTTTTTTCAATTGTTAAATCACTGAAGTCGATGGACTCCTGCCCTAACGAGCCAATATTCAGCACTTGTGATGTGATTCGATTGAGAAGTAATCTTGTGAGTAAAACGGGTGCCAAATACATCACGGTCATCCGCAATTCTTGGCCTTCAGAGGTTAACTCACGCTCACTTCCATATCCAATACCGGCATTATTAATTAAAATATCGATATGCGAATGATCTGCTGAGACCTCGGATGCTAGCCTACGAACTTGTGACAGCTCACTAAGATCAGCGATATAGGCCTGTGCTCCTAATTCTGCCGCCAGCTGCTTCGTGCGTTTGGGACAACGCCCATGTACCAGTAGGTTTTGATCGGATAGACGTCTTGCAAGATAATGTCCGAGCCCTGATGTTGCACCTGTAATCAGAATCGTTTTTCTGCTCATGATTTGTAACCCTCAATAAGAGGGTAAGGATGAAACCACATATGAATATGGCCGGTGCCAATTCCACTTTCATATTCGCTAAAACATTCACCGCGGAGACGGCATTCTTTGCCTCCGAGAGCACCCGCAAGTATCAAATAATGGCCAAAGCGTGCTTCCGGCTCGTATTTGAGAAAATCCGGCATACTCTTTAGAACTTGATCGTGCCGCCCCTCTTCCAACCACTCGATCCGCTTCAGATCTGCGGCACGTGCCTCGGCATTCACTATATTCTTTGGATCACCCGACATATGATCACGTAATTGTGCGAGTGGGCGAAATACATGAGATAGTCCACCTGACGCCACAAGTATGACTCGTTTATTGCTTTTTTCTATCGCTCTGGCAATAGCATGACCGAGGTTCAAAAAATCCTCTGTCGTTGCCGTCTGACAAATGGAGACAGAGATCCAGGACTGACCGGGTCTCAATAAATACGATTGAAGGTTGAGTGTCGCGTACTGAATGGGTAGATGAGGATCATCTATCGCAGCTATCCATATATCCTTATTCTTTGCTTCTTGTTCTATAGCTTTTGATAGTTCTGGATCACCGGAAAAATCATAAGGAATTTTACTAAAAACCGTCGGCATTTCCGATGATGTAAATATCCCAGTGCGTTCTTTGTGAGATGTAACAACAAACTCTGTGGTCGTCGTCCAATGGGTATCCAAGACAATCACGGTATCGTGCTCGATCTTATCAAAGACATCTGTTCGTAAACGTTTAAGACCGGTTGCTAGTGTGAAATCGCGGCCGCCATTCGCCTTAATTCGCATAGCTTCTGGAAACATAATCACCGGTGCATGAGAAAGCAAACCGGCACCAACAATTTTTCCCACATAACACCTCAGGGAATCAAAAGAAGTTTACCCATTGCACGACGACTTCCTAGATCTCGATGTGCATCTGCGGCTTTCGACAAGGGATATGTTCCCCCAATACTCACGTTAAATTTACCGTCGATAATCCCCTGAAAAACCTCATTTGCTCGCCAGAGAAACTCTTCTCTAGTGGCACGAAAATGCTCGAGATAAGGACGAGTAAGCGTCAATGACCCGGCCCAAGCCAATTCCATAATATCAAATGGCGGAACAGGACCACTTGCTCCACCAAAAATCACCAAGGTGCCCCGCGTACGAAGCGAAGCGATGCTTCCTTTATAAGTTGCAGCCGCCACGCCGTCATAGACTGCGTCAACACCTTTGCCATTCGTAAGACGACGGACCTCTGCAGGCCAATCTTCCACGAGATCATAGCGGATTACTTCATCGACCCCATTCTCTCTCGCTAATCTTTCTTTTTCTTCTGTCGAAACGGTTCCAATCACTCTGCCGCCCAAAGCTTTGATCATTCGTACTAGAATCGAACCGACCCCTCCGGCCGCAGCATGAACGAGCAAAGTATCGCCGCTTTTTACTTTATAGGAATCATGAACAAGATAATGAGCAGTCATGCCAATCACCAAGGCCGCTGCTGCCGTTTGCATATCAATGCCTTCTGGAACATGAATTGCTTTTTCTGCGGGAACCAACACTTTCTCCGCATAACTGCCCATGACAGTCGTCCACGCAATTCGGTCCCCTGGTTTGAAATCAGCCACATTGGAACCGACTGCAAGCACTCGTCCTGCACCTTCTTCGCCAGGCACCCCAGGTGCCGGTTGTGGATAGCGGCCTTCACGGCGATAGAGATCGATGAAATTTACACCTATGGCCTCGGTCTCGACCAGAAGCTCACCATTACCTGGAATGGGATCTGCTCGCTCCTCGTAAACAAGAACCTCAGGACCACCCGACGCGGTCACACGAACAGCTTTCATCTAATGTCTCCAATCCGGCATTTCGACGTTGTATTTTGAGATCCATGCATCCATACGTACTGCCGACTCGACTAGGATGCGTTCAAACTCCGAAAGAGTATTCTTTTGAGTTTTGGCCACAAGGAGGTCTACACCCTCTTTAGATAAGTATGGATGCAGGCCGGAGCTGGAGTTCTCGGAGCTTGATTTTAGCATCGCAACAAGTCCACGATCATAAGTTGGATCCTGAATAGAAGGGAATGCGGCCTTCTTGCGCTGCACGACGGCCTCTGGAAGAATATCTTTGATAGCTTCGCGAAGAATTCCCTTTTCTAAAGGAAACGCTGATTTCATCGACCATGGAATATTAAATACATACTCGACAAGCCTGTGATCACAGAAAGGAACTCGTCCTTCGAGACCCACCGCCATACTCATACGATCCTTCTTTTCGAGCAATATTGGCAGCCACCGAGTCAAAGTCAAATACGCAATCTCCCGCAGTTTGCTTTCCTTTGGATCTTCTCCTGCTAAGCGTGGAACCTCTTGCAGTGCGGACTGATAGAGATCGTTTTGATATTCTTCTAATCGCAGTTTATCAAGAAATGAGTGGTTAAATAACGCACTTGGAGTTAATCCTTTGTGTGCTGCCAACTTGAGCCAAGGAAAAGTTTCAGCGTGGATAGCACTCTCATCCTTAAACCAGAGATAACCCCCGAAAAGCTCATCGGCTGCTTCCCCGGAAAGTGCTACTGTCGCATGTTCTCGCACCGCAGCAAAAAGCAGAAATAGCGAAATATCAAGATCGCCAAAGTTAAACGGCAAATCCCAAGCTTCCAGAACTTTCTTACGAACTACGGGATCTAATAATCGCGCTTTATCGAGGACAACAGTGTGATGATCCGAATGAATATGATCGGCGACCATTTGCGCAAACGGCAAATCAGGAGATGGGCGAATGGGATCTGCTAGATAATTATCGGTCTGCCCGACAAAATCGACGACGAACGTCGAAATAGCTTCGTTTTCCTTCTGAAGCCGAAGAGTGCGTTGAGCTATCGCCGACACAGCGCTGGAGTCGAGCCCGCCAGAGAGCAACGAGCAGAGAGGAACGTCCGAAATCATCTGTCTTGCAACAATATCATCGAGAAGACTACGCACCGTTGCAATGGTTGTCTTCAAATCATCCGTATGGGCTCTTGCCTCTAAACGCCAGTAACATTTTTCAATGATCTCGCCATGACGTATGCGCAGTAAATGACCCGGCTTTAGCTCATGCATTCCTTGGAAAGGAACCCGTCCCGGTGTCCGCAAAAACAGGAGAGCATCGCAGAGTTCTTCACGGAAAACTTTAGCTTTTGCGGCTGGATTAGCGAGAATAGCCTTAGGTTCCGAGCCAAAAAGCAGGCCATTTTCTAAGGGATAGTAAAATAAAGGCTTCACACCGAGTCGGTCTCGAACGAGAAGTAGCTCTCGATT
>CAZUYQ010000018.1:40562-41422 GCA_964624705.1 uncultured Polynucleobacter sp. | reverse complement strand
CCCATATTGCAAAAGCATAGATCCCGTTTAGTTTTTGGACAAAATCCAGCTTCCATTCAAGATACGCATGTAGCAGAACTTCGGTGTCCGATTTGGTGCGAAACTCATGTCCCAGCGATTTGAGTTCGTCCCGCAGTTCACGAAAATTATAGACTTCACCATTAAAAGAAATGACTGCAAGGGGTGAGTTCTCCTTGGTATGTTCTCGACTTATCATCGGTTGGGCACCACCGGCAGGATCGATGACCGCTAAGCGACGATGTCCCAGACCAACATGCACATCCATCCACGTGCCGCTACCATCAGGCCCCCGCTTCTCGAGCGTCTTCGTCATCGCCTCGAGTATCTTTGTCTCAGATCTTAGGTCTCTATTGAAATCAATCCAGCCAGTGATTCCACACATCACAGCACCTCATTCTTCCATGGGCCACGAACCCAACCGTTTAGATCATAATCGTTCATGCATTCCTGAACGAATCCTTCGAAGCGCTCTAATGAACCACTTCGCTTAGCCCATCTCAAAGCATCCAAACGAACTTGTTCACCGTTTCCGGAATAGTTACGCTCGTAGAGTTCATCTCGTCCCCCAAACTCAGAGCCGATGGCGTCCCATGCTAACTTGAGAAGTTGAATCCTCTCCTCAGCGCTGCAGTTTGCGCCGTGATAAAAGCGATCGATCAAAGGCCTGAGCTCTTCATTTTTTAAATCGCGAAAACTAGAGGGGACAACGAGAGGAGATCCTCCCAGATGCGTTTCGAATAGTTCATGAACGCGTGCCCAGATTTGGGCATTGTACATTCGTATAGCGGTTGAGTGGTCTAAGCGAGGAACAACAGTTCCTCCAGTCGATGCTTCAGGAT
>CAZUYQ010000018.1:36980-40552 GCA_964624705.1 uncultured Polynucleobacter sp. | reverse complement strand
GAACGCCCCGAAAATCATCGGTTCCATTAGCCCGAACGCATCGAGATAAAAGACCCGTCATAAATTCAAGCTTGACCGTGAGTCGAGTCGCTGACTGAAAATTATATAAATTAGGAAATCCCGACTTAGCATAAAATTGCGTTGACCGCTCAATATCACGATAAACCAGGACGTCATCCCAGGGAATAAAAGCCTCATCCAAAATCAGAACCGCGTCATTTTCATCAAACCGACTTGCGAGTGGTTGATCAAACGGAGCACGTTGACCAAAAGGCGCACGGCAGATCAAACGCAACTTTGGATTGTTCATCCGCACGAAAAATACCAATGCAAAATCCTCCGCCCGTCCTGGCTCCAATACCGCAGACGCTACAGGAGCAACAAAACTCGCGTGCGTAATTGCTGAACCAGTGGCAAGCATCTTTGCACCACTCACGATGATTCCGCCTGCAGTCTCCCTGACGGTGCGAATAAACTCATTGCCCATCTCGTGAATAGGACGTTTCCTGTCAATGGGCGGATTAATGATCACGTGATTGAGGTAAAGAGCCTTCTGGGTAAACTCGCTGTACCACTTTTTCGCCGTCTCAGCGAAGGGACCGTAGTAGTCTGCATTCACCGATAGTCCTGCCATAAACGAAGCTTTGTAATCAGGAGTCCGACCAAGAAACCCGTAACCCATACGTTGCCAATGCGCGATGGCTTCTCTCGCTTCGACCAAATCCTGAACGCTTCGGCTTGGTTTAAAGAACTTATGAGTAAGCGTGCCAAATTCATCTTTAGCAGTTAAAATCTTTGCGCTTTCCGGTTCATGAAGCGCATCGTACATACGACTGATCGAAAGCGCACAATTGCGAAACGCAGGATGTCTTGTGACATCGCTTACTTTCTCGCCATCGAGATAGACATTGCGCCCATCACGGAGGCTCTCCAGGTATTCGGCTCCAGTAAAAAGTTGATTCACTGGTAAGACTCCAATCCGGGATTATCGAGTGGAGGATTACTGAGAACGTGTACACGTCGAAGATGCCTGGGTGACCTCGACTCGAAAGCCTCCCTGCCGTGTAAAAGCGTAAAATTATCTGCAATCACAACGTCGCCTGAACGCCATTCATGAGCATAGAAATGGGTGGGTGCATAGAGAGACTCCTTCAAACTCCGATGTAATTCTTTTAGCTCAATTTCAGTTACACCACTAAATTCCAGAAGGGGCGGATTTAAGAAGTTTCCTTTTTCTTCTGCAGGCGGTTCATTGTAACGAATGACCGAGTAGTCTTTTCGCGGATGTCGAGTAACGATCGGCGAAACAGTCTTGCTATTATAAAATTCCATTTTCCTTTGATAAACGCCGGTGACTTTATCCCAAAGCGCTCGTACCTCGTTCGGCGCATTCTTTAAAGCGAGTACAGTATTCGAAAACGTCGTACGTCCGCCCTTGCCAGCAAGAGGAGCCTGAACGCACTGAAACATCTGGTATTCAGGGATTTGAGGACGATACATTCCGTCCCAGTGTAAAGGGACATAGTTCGAATCAAAAATATGATCTTCTGGCCTATCATGTTCAATCAGCTCAAGAATTTTGCCGAACGGCCAGATACTAATCTCGCCCCATTGTGCACAGTAATTAGAAAAATCTTCAGCGGTATCAAAAGTACGAAATCCCCTTAGCACTATAAGATGCTCGGCATGAAAGAGCTCACGCAACTTCTCGATGTCGACATTTCGAATATCGTCATTCGCATGAGTCGGTTCCACGATGAGTCCGAAAGGATTTACGCGTGTCGTCTTAAAATTCATTTTCAAGTCCCTTCGACTGGGGTCAACTTTTTCTGCGCCATCATGCGATAGTGGCTAGGACGTCCTTCTTTATCGCAGATGAGCTCGGCATCTAGTTTCTCTACTTCCCAGCGTTTCATAAGCACAAACTCATCATCGATATCAACCGCAACACCGTGCCAAGGGGTCATCCAACTTTCAGTGCCCAGAAGTTGAATACCTAGCTTCGCGGATCCACAGGTCTGAGGATGAATGGACATGCGGACCGCGTTTGGAAAACGCTCTGCAATCAACTCGCTCCATGCGTTGCTTCTACGAATGACTTCGTACGCCCTTGCTCGGCTATCTTTCTGAATCGCAGTCCGGCTTTTTGTTTGACCAGGATGTAGAGAATCTTCAAACAAAAACCGAGTTATACCGCAGTACATACGGTGAGATTCTTGATCTTCTGGATTCTCAGAATCTTTTCCGCCTCGGCTGATCCGCGCTCTTTGCGATTCGAGCGAGTCACCATATTTCTCCATTAAGTCGATACGCATTTGCACAAAATCTCTCTCACCACACAATTCATCGAGATTGAATGTCGAGAGATTTGTGAGTCTATGTTCACGAATCATTCGGTCTAATTCATTTTGATATGCGGTGACATCCGATTCGTTCATGCCAATGACATCACTAAAAACCCGACCATCTGAGCAAAGAATAATGCGCGCACCTGGTGAGTAAATTTTCTTGATACGATCGCAGAGACCGTTTAGAAATGCGAGGGCTCGTTGTTCTGCCATATCGGGTAACGTCCCGAGAACCTTCGCTTGATTAGGAGACTTTCCCGGAAACGCAGGTAGTACGAATGCAATCGGCTCTCGTTGCATGATCGCAGACACAACTTTGTTCAGATGTGGAGCATGGCATAATCGGCAAGTTGCTATGTCACAGGACGAATCCGGGGTGACAATCCGACGAAACTTCATAACATCTCGCAGGACCTCTGTTGCCAACTTCGCAACAGTGTCGAAATCGACTTCTAGTCGCTCCACACCGGAAACTATACTTCGCGTATGAATTTCCGGAAGGTCTGAGTTTGCACTCAAAGTGTATGCTAAGCTTAAGTTTCTCATTTAAATCCCCTGTCATGTGCCTGCCGTGTGAAGCAGCTTAGGGGATATCATAGAGTTTTCGTGGTATTGATAAAAACAGATAATGACAATGCCTACCATAGCCTAAAACTATGGATAGGGATGAAGAATATTTGAATTCAACTGACGCCGTATTTTAGATCAATGTTCGTGATTATGAACATCACTTCCATCTTCGGAAGAAGCTTCCAGCAATTTTGAATTGACTACCACCGGGTCGTTATCCGACTCAGCTACAAAAGAGGGCTTAGCATGGGCTGCCGATGTGCAGCTATTCTTAAGCTTACCTGCAATATCCTCCACTGCAATCACCGAACTCATAGTTTCTGCGCAGCCTGTGCAAGAATAACTTGAACGTGCAAATACGGTACCTGTCTCAGGGTTAACACTCAGTGCACGTATTTTCTTAAATTTTGAACCTACAGTTGATAAATCCCATGCATCAATGACTTCGGGCTGTGTACCTCCAAGATCATATACCGTCACGATACGACTTTCTTGAGAACCAACTAGCAAACATCGACCATAATTTAACAGTGCCCGAGGTGAGCCTCCAGCAATGGCTAAAGTATGGGTCAATATATTTTTTTGCGCATCGATAAGTAGAACTTGATCGGCATTAATTTCTGCCGTGGCAACAAGACCAAGGCTAGGTAAACC
>CAZUYQ010000018.1:30029-36939 GCA_964624705.1 uncultured Polynucleobacter sp. | reverse complement strand
ACTGGTTTTAAGCTTCCATTTCTTAAAGCATATACCGCGGCCGAGCCTCGCTCACCAAAGAACATCCGATTACCGTCGCCAGCAAACTCTTCAAAAAAGAATTGATCGGGAACCGTTGTCGGCGTTGCCGTGACTTTACCATTAACTAATTGTAGTTTTGTATAACGCGTCACAACAGGATTCTGGGCAAAGCCATGTACTATGACCGATTGATCACGCCATGGATAAATTTTTACAATTGAATGAGTTAAAGAGACACTGGCAATTTTTGATTTTCCATCTGAAGAATAAACTTCGACTCGATGGGACTCATTATCAGTCGTTCGCGTCCGAGCTACCCAAAGAGCGTCTGCATGGAAAAGGTGCCCGTCACTCACTTCTAGTACGGGTAAGTCGGTCACATTGCGGATCACTAAATCGGTCCGAGGAGAAATATCAGCATGGGCAACAGCCAGGCTCGACGCACATAGAACCGCATAACTCAGGTTTAAAAATCGGGTAAAGCTATGCGTTTGGCCTAGGGACATGAGCATCTCCTCAAAATTAGATTATGGTTTGAAAGCCTTATAGCACAAGAGGTTGACGTTGTACAGCCTATACTTGGCCGAATGGTCAATATAAGTCACGAGTCTTAAGCTCTTGTAAAGCTTACCGTTCATTAGGCTTGGAATCGAGCTAGGCGCGGCGAAGCGGAGCTGACCTGGGTTCAAATTTTGCCATGATTTTTCCTTTGCGGTGACAAAGATTTACCGTCAGTAAATAAATGTCATCGCACATTGCGTCGCAAACGCACAACTCGAACCAAATGTTTACCAATTGATTTTTAAATTTGCAGATCACTAAATAACCAATCCTCTATAACCATTGCGCCGCAATGGCTTACCACGAATAAGCCTTGCTGGCATACCCGTTGCAATAGTCTGGCATGTTCACTAAAACAACTTTTACTTAAAGGAATGATCCCATGAAACGTATTTTAGCTGGTGTGCTTGCTTGTGTATCAATCTCTGCAACTGCTTTTGCTGATCCTCGGAGTGATGCTATTAATGCTGCACAAAATCTTGCGACAGAAACTGCTCGATTAAGTAATTATGTATCCCGTGCTTGTAACTGCCCAAATACAGCATATTACTTATCAGAAATGTCCGAGCGTGCAGGAGATCTCGAACTCACTGCTCGCTTCGGCACCAGATTGGAAACCATTCGCGATCTAAGACCAGTAGTTCAAACCGCGATTGAACTCAGGAATTACGTGCAAAATATCCAGGATCCGCAGTTACGATTGACGGTCAAAAGAACATATCTGAATTCTCTAAATGAGGTTGGCAGAGCGGTCGATACAGGATGGGTCATTGTTAGAGCTTGCCCTGTTCAATCATTTGCAGCTCGCTCTTGCGATGAAGAAGCCTTGTTTGATGGCATGGCTGACGGCATGGAACGCAACGTACAGCCAAGACATTACGAAAACACTCCAGAATTTTAACATCCCTTGTAACTAAATCCATAAACCCAAATTACTTTTTAACGGAGCCCAAATGTTAAAATCAGCGCTGGCTTTTACCTTACTCGCTTTTCTGAGCGTTAACGAGGTTGCAAAAGCAGATGAATCTAATCGAAATGAAGTACGTGC
Organism: uncultured Polynucleobacter sp.; assembly: GCA_964624705.1. Lineage (GTDB taxonomy): Bacteria > Bdellovibrionota_B > Oligoflexia > Oligoflexales > RGVZ01 > CAMDKS01. Next base: position 35,309 of record CAZUYQ010000018.1, on the reverse strand, counting down.
GTCGCTCAGCAAAGACTATCAAGTTGTTTGGGGAAAGAATTTTACTGAAGGAGATTGGGCTCAAGGCGCGAGTGCCATCGCCGGATCTGTAGCCTCTGGCAATCCAGGACCTTTTATGACTTGGTTCTCTAACGAGTTAGAACAAAACCTCGCGAAGCTTCAGCAAAACCTTCCTGGCGTAGGCGCGGACACATTAAGAAGCTGGATTGTTCAATCACTCAACTCGAAGAAAATCATCGTTTACAATGGATTTAAAATCCAAGCCGGATTTGCGACCTATCAGAGATGGAATCGGATTGTTTATCACGAACCAGAAACCTACGAATGTCGATGGGAAGGACCGTTTGGCACCTGGACAACAGGCGTCTGCAACCGAATGGTTCAAAAGGAACGCCGGATTAATTTGCCTAATCATAATCAGTTCTATGTTAGATTCCAACTTTCTGGCGGGGGCGGAGGTGGAAATCAAAACCAACCACAGGAGTCATTTAACCGTGTCTATGTTGCAAACAAGTGCAGTCAACCGATCTACGTTGCTTCTAATTATTTGAATCTCGATCAACAGTGGACTGCTCAAGGATTTTGGCTGCTTCAACCCGGTCAATCAGCATATATTGTGAATACCAAAAACAGTATTATTGAGTTTAATGCAGTTTCTCGAGACGGTCATTTACATTGGACAGGACCGGCGGAACGTCAGGTTCTTGGACAGCGATTTAAATTCTTTCAAGTTAATATGACACTTCGAAACTTCGGACGCTGGACTCAGAATTTTACATGTTCGCAATCGGCCCCAGCTCAATACCGGGATCCATCAACTGGTGATTACGAGGGCAATGCTAGTGGAGTCGAATCCGGTGAACTCGAACCCGGCCAAGCGAGTGGCAGCAACGGTGGCGGAGGATCTGGTGATGGCTGGGATACACCAAGTTCTGGCGGAGGCGGAAGCTCAGGTGATGGGTGGAATACACCAAGCTCTGGTGGAGGAAGCGGTACCGGAGACGGCTGGGGCGGAAATGCGGCTCCAGCTGCTGGATGGGAAAGTGTCCCAGCTCGGTACTCAAGCGGCAACTCAGACTGGAACTCGGCCCCAGATATTGCACAACCGGGAGAGGAAAATGCTAGTTGGTAGATTAACTTAGAAAAAAGGGAGTTCGATGATTCGAACTCCCTTTTTTGGACACTACAATCCTGTCACAAACCTCACCTCGAGTATTTTTTCTACAGTTCATAAGAAAGCTTACCCATACCTAAGGAGATATGGCAAACTCGCAATTGCCTTTCTCCCACTTGTCATCTACGGTAAAAGCTTCCCAAAACCTGCTATATGATTGAGACGAAGGATAGCAGAATTGTATAAACAAAAAGCGCCGTTAAAAAAATCTTTTCTGTTTCTGACCGCTGGCTTTTTGCTCGTTGCGTCAGTAAATGTTTACGAATATATCTTGGCAAAAAATCTCCACGTTCTCGTCAAAGCTAATGATGCCTTGCAAACTCAAGAACTCGAAATGCAAAGAATTGTCTCTCACCTGTTAGATACGGTGGGAATTCAAAGAGTCTATCTTTCGACCCAAGCTGATGCTGATCTAGAAGCTTATAAACAGGCAAAAAATGCTACATTTGGATCTATTTCTAATCTTCAAACTTTGCTACAAACCAGCCTACCTGAAGTTGCAGCTCAAGGAACAGACTCGTTTAATGAAAAGTTCAACAGCCTCATATCTAAAGTCAAATTGCGCATAGAAGAGATGGACCGGATGAATCTCATCGCGGAAGAAGGCCAATGGACAACAGCACTTTTAAATATCAATTCAGAGAAAAATAGAGCGATTTTGGCTCAGATTCGTGAATCTGCTTTAGAGGTTCAAAGCCTGCTCACCGCTAAAACTGCCACTTTATCTGAAGCGACAAATAGCATGGCTGAAAAAGATTCGCTCGCCGATCTTTTCGGCCTCATCTTAGAACTCCCATTTTTTATTCTGGCTGTACTTTCTCTGTATCGAGAGAATTTACATCTTTCCCAAACCGAACATAGCTTACAGATGAGTAAGCTCGCAGCGGACGCCGCAAATGAGACAAAAAGCGCCTTTCTGGCAACCATGAGTCATGAGATTCGAACCCCTCTTGGTGTGATCCTTGGCTATGCTGACTTACTCGAATCACAACATCTGAATGAGCAAAATCGGATTTATGCCCAAAGTATCCAAAGAAATGGTCAAGTACTACTTGCACTCGTCAACGATATTCTTGATTTAGCAAAAGTCGAATCAGGAAAAATTGAGGTAGAAAAACGGCGAGTGTTTGTTGCTCCCTATTTCCGTGAGTTAATTTCACAGTTCCAGGTTAAAACAACCGAGAAAGGCCTTTCACTCAGACTTTTAGTCGAGGGGCAAATTCCCGAAGTGATTGAAACTGACGGTCTAAGATATCGTCAAGTTCTGACGAATTTAATCGGTAATGCCATTAAATTCACCGATCACGGCGGAATCACCGTTACTCTGCGGTTGATTCATAAACAATCAGAACTATCTGAAAAATCAAAATGGCTTTTGCAGGCTCTCATTCAGGATACCGGACCAGGTATCGCCCCAGAACATCACAATAAAATTTTTGAACCATTCGCACAAGCGGCAGCATATATCAATCGCAAGTTTGGTGGTACGGGCCTAGGTCTAAGCCTTGCCAGGAATTTGGCCGAAATTCTTGGAGGAGAACTCCGTCTCGAGAATAGCGAGGTTGGTTTGGGTAGCAGTTTTTCGATGACGATCAATCCCGGAAATTTAACTGATGTACGATTGATCGATCAAACGGCTATAGATAATTATAAAACTTACTCAACACCCCCAACAATGATTAGTGGGGCAAATCAGCTAGTCCATAAATCCATCCTGCTTGTCGAAGACTTTAAAGATAATCAACTGATGATTAAAAGTATTCTTGCCCATCACGGCGCTATTGTCGACATAGCATGCAATGGTGAAGAGGGCGTTAAAATGGCCCTGAGTCGATCTTATGACCTTATCTTTATGGATATTCAAATGCCTATCCTAAATGGCTATGAAGCCATTTCTAGGCTTCGCATCTCGGGATATGACCATCCGGTAGTAGCACTTACTGCAGAAGCGATGCGCGGTGAATTAGAAAGATGTCGTGAGGCAGGTTTTGACGATTACTTGGCAAAACCTGTTAGCCGGCTTGATTTAATTTCAATGGCGAAACGGTATATACTCGGAGCTAAATATGTCGATCAAAGCGAAGTAGAGATCGCTGAGATGCCTTTAGAATCAATGCTCATACACGACGACGTTGTCAAAGAATTGCTTGATGATTTTTCGGAGCGACTGCAAGGAAGAGAAGCCGAGTTTCGGGCTTATTTTCATGAGAAAAATTGGAATGAAATCAGCCGCCTGGCACATCAGATTCGCGGTGTCGGCGGATCGTTTGGTTATCCAGAACTTTCGGCGACAGCAAAAAAACTTGAGATAGAAACACGTGAAATCAACATCAATACAGCAGCGATAGATAGTCTTATTGACGAAGTGGGACGACTGGCGCGTCGCATCCAACTTGGTTTAACGAAAAAAGAAGCAAATGGCAAGGCACCGCAAGAACTATCAGATGAGCTTACATAAGCTCTATCTAGAATAAAATCTATTTAGGTCCCCGACGTAGCATGGCCTCTTCGCGCGCCTCGTCAATTTCAGCAAGCACTTCGCCCACATTAATCTTCTTAGAGCTTTCCGTAAACTTACCGGTTAACTCTGAATCAGGTTTCAATTTACCATTTTGATAAAGCTTCCAAATTTCTTTCGCGTAGCTGGTCGCGACAAGTTCGGGTGCTTTGCGACCAAAGAATGCCGCCAGGGTTTTCATATCACGCTCAAAAATCGAGAATGCGGTATTGGAGGTTGCTTGAACCGCTTGTGGTAAATCAATGATAACGAGCCCATCACGCGCAACTAAAATATTAAATTCAGATAAGTCCCCATGAACAATGCCCGCGCATAACATTCGGACTACTTGATCAATCATAAATTTGTAATATCTTCGCGCCTCATCAGCGGTAAGTTCGACGTCATTTAACCGCGGAGCAGGATTCCCATCCTGATCTTCGACCATCTCTAAGAGCAAAACACCCTCATAAAACATCAATGGCTTTGGTACGCGAACACCGGCGGCGGCCAATAAATAAAGAGTTTCAACTTCAGTGCTCTGCCATTCGCTCTCTTGTTCCTGACGGCCATACTTACTTTTCCGATTCATCGCCCGCGCATCGCGACTGTTTCGACTTTTGCGACCTTCGATATATTGAGTCTTTTGTTTAAAAGTACGGTTATTCGCATCTTTATAAACCTTCGCACAACGAACCACGCCCTCAGCTCGGACTAGGTAGACGTCCGCTTCTTTACCGCTTTGAAGACGGCCTAAGACGTCCTCGATAAGATGGGCTTGCTGGAGTGGTATGAGTCGGTCTGGTGTTTTCATAAGGAAAGTTTATACCTCAAAAAAGGAATAAATTGCACATATTCTATCTGAACTCGCTCATCCTGATCCGTCTAAGGGTAGAAGAATCTGTCGCAACCCGCGTCGAAAGCGCCATAAGATCTTAATATTAAAGATTTTTTTGATTTTAAAAACTTAGTTTCTGCGCTTAATGCCAGTAACAATGGTTCTACTCACTTAATTGAGCGAAAGCTTTCTCTGCGAGACCACCAATCACTGAGTGAAAATGCCTGTGCTGCCTAAGCTTCTCAGCACCAAACCTTTTTACTAATTCGCGATTCAAAGCCGGTAATTTAGCTGTACCGCCCGTGCAACAAACAATATCAATCTCGTTCGGTTGAACACCGGCTCGTTTCAATGTTTCATCAAGTGCATCGGTGATTTTTTGAACCAAATTCTGCGACGAATTCTCGAAATTATCTGCAAGAATGTCTTGCGAAAAATCGAGCTCGGGATGAGTAAATGAAAACAAAGCATGCTTATCACCAGATAATGCAATCTTCGTTTTTTCAATCGATTTATAAAGGGAATACCCAAGATTCTCTTCCACCAATGCGAAAAGCCGGTCCATTCTCCTCGCATCCTGCGGGTCTGTCGCCCATTGCTGCGCGCTTTTCAAGAAACCCATCGTCTCTGCGCGAGAAAGAAACCCAATATCGGCCGGCGAACTTAAATGATTCAGCAGTCGCAGGGGAATGTGCATGTCCGCTTTAGTATGAGGCATACGATATTTCACTTCCGAACCGAAATGCGGAGCAATAATGTGCCGCATAATCG
>CAZUYQ010000018.1:19737-30018 GCA_964624705.1 uncultured Polynucleobacter sp. | reverse complement strand
TGAGTTCCAGCTTCAAGCAATCTATCGGGCCGGCTATCACGCGTACATCGCAGCGGGCCTGATGGCTTTTGTGCTTGTTTCATACATACGATCGGGCGAACGTCAAATCGATCACCCGCAATAGAAATACCATGCGTCGCTAGAATATTTTCTTCACGGAATTTCTCAGGCCCCATACGCAAAACAGTGAAGTCGGAGGTTCCACCACCAAAGTCAGCAATAAAAACGGTTCGTGTTTCGGTCAACTGGTGACGAAACTCGTAGGCGGCTGCAACCGGCTCGGGACAAAACGAAATATTTTTAAATCCAGCAGATAAGGCTGCTTTATAAAGGCGCTGCTCGGCAAGTGATTCGTCGCCTTCAAGGTCACCGAAAATTGCAGGACGTCCAAGCACAACGTTTTTAACATCCTGTTGGAAATGCTCATTCGCGCGACGACGTATTTCGCGTAAAAAAACCGCAATCAAATCATGAATCGATATAAATTTGCCGTGGATGGCAGTTCCCGTAAAGGAACTTTCGGGTAGAAACTTCTTGAGCGAACGAAAGAGACGTCCTTCAGCAGCATGAGCACCGTATTGTTCGATCGCGTCAGCCCCATAATACCAAGCACCAGGTTCGGGCGTGTAAAAAATACTCTTGAGAACCGTGGGATCTGGAGCATGAGGATCCAAACTAATCGCAGATTTTGGGCCACTAGCATCAGCCGATGCTAGTAGGGAGTTGGATGTTCCAAACTCGAACCCGTATGTTAGTTCGGACATAGTCCTAATAGGTTAAGATGTTTTGGGGTTATGAGTCAACTATACCGCATATAAACAGTGTTAGAAGTCGCCGCGCAGAGTTTCATCGCCAACGGATTCGACTAAGTTTCTAGCAACTAATTTTACACTGCCGCTCGCATCAATATCAAAGCCAAATACATGCCAAAATATCCCGGGTTGATTGGCAGCTAATTTGAACTCTTGGGCGGCGGCATTCCCAGTAAAAACTTTAACACGAGCGCTCCCGTTGGACATTGCTGAAGACTTGTTCTGCTCAACCGCTAAATTAGAGAAATCGACGACACTGTATTCATAATGTCCTGGCACGAGTTTATTAAGTGTGATGGTTTCAGGACCATAACCAGAGGTATTATCAACATCGAGTTGAACGCCCTTATCTTCAGAATCCTGCTCGCCAAACCAAACATGAAATCGTTTACCGTTCTGACTAGGGCCAATCAGATGCGAATCCAAGTCTTCAGGATTAGCCCCCCAAGTGAGAACGATGCGCATTTGCCCAGCTTTCAACACTGGACTTAGAGCAATAACCACTTCAGTTAAGGCGCAAGGATTTAAATCAAGTTTAGTCTGATCTACTGAATAACCGTTTGACGTAGTGGTAAGAGCAATGGACCCCGCAGCTAGTTTATCCAGCTGGAAACGCCCATCCGCTCCGGTCGACGCAGTAACCTTTGCCGCTTCTATTGCTACGACGGCACCAGAAATAGGGCTTTTATCGATCGCAGAAACAACAGTCCCGACTAATTTGCAGGTACCCGTCCCGACGACGGAATCACTCGGACCGTTTGGTTTGCTGACAACTGGTGGAGATGCTGAACTAGGTTGCTTTGCAGGATCTGTGCTTCCCGAGAAATTCGTTTTCTCACAACTAAACAACCCCATTCCCAAGACCAAGATCATAAACACTAGTTTCCGCCATGGAGATACATAACGCAAAAAACGTTTGACCATGAATGATTCCTATTCCACTAAAAAGGATTTATGCGCTTGTGACCGACGGATATCGGCATTTAGCTGCCATAAATTGAGGAATCTTGAAATCGTCAATGAATGCATGGGGCTTGCGGGTGGATTTGAGCCCGAAAGTAAGATCTATACTAAGCAATGCACTGCGGGCTTCAGTCGACATTATTAAATCATCACCTGAAGAACAATGCGCTGCTCTCAATTTTGATTTTTATATGTTGTAAACGCAAAAAACCCCGCAATAGGTTGCGGGGTAAAGTCTTTCGTTATCCAGGGGCCGTTAGGCCGAAGGATCTACTTATTTAACAGTGATAACGCAGTGGCTACCAGCGACAAACCCACCGCTAGTACATGCTACGGATTTCGCATTAAGGCCAGTGCTTTGAATGGTCGCTGATGGAGATTCATGCACAGGAACGCCAGCATCTTTAATCGCATTCATAAGTTCTAATGCAACTTGACCTACTGGATAAATACCAGTAGCTGCCTTTGTTGCAACTTCTGTAAGTGAACATTGCGCGTAGATAAAGCCACGAGGGGTATAGGTGCACAATACATCTTTAGCGCCAATCTTAAACCCACCACCAATCGGAGATTTTTTTAGTTCCGTTGCAGAAAGTGCTTTAATGATTTTGGAAGCGACGGGGCCTTGAACCACGATTTCATTCGACGTCGACACCGCTGCCATTTCCGAAGAAGAATTTGTAGTTTGTGTTGCGCCGCAAGATGCTAGAGCCAATGCGAATACAAGTGCTGTCAATTTCATAGATAAAATCCTTAAATGGGTGTTCGTTGCCAAAACGGCATGGACGGCTTATAGCATAGGTTTTAAGGAGTTCAATAGCCTTGGCCAGCCAGTTAATAAATATATTTATGCTATCCACGGAAAAGTGCTTTTAGCGAGCGGGTGTTCTCCTCGACGGTCTGCCCCGTGAATCCTAACCTTAAGTGATGTCCTGGCTTTTTATCGATTCGGTACCAACTCTCAGGGGTCACATAGACACCTCGGAGTAGTGCCGACCTGGCTAAAATATCTGTATTCTCGCCTGTGTTCAGCCACAAGGCCATTCCACCTTCAGGCGATTTCCATTCGAGGTTAGGCCATTTGCTCAGCAGCGCGTTCAGATCGATATCGATACCATTACGCCTCTCCTCATAGGTTCGCCTCATCCTTCTGAGATGCCTTTCAAAGCCGCCCGTCTGCATCCACCTTGCCACGGCATCTTGAGTTAATGTTTCATTCTGGCGCGACGAGATTCTTTTAAGCTTTGCTACGCTCTGCGCAATCTCAGGAGGAACGGCCATAAAGCCGACGCGAGCAGATGGAAATAGAACTTTAGAAAAAGTGGAAACATATAGAACAAGTTGGGCAGGATCAAAACTTGCTAATGGTGCCATTGGTTGGCTGTCATAATGGAATTCGTGATCGTAATCATCTTCCAGAATCAAAAAGCCGTGTTTGCAAGCAAGCTCATAAAGTTTAAGTCGCCTGCCCGCGCTAAGAGTGACCGTCGTCGGGTACTGATGTAGAGGCGTCAAGTAAAGCATGCGAATGCGTTTCGTTTTCAGAAGACGCTCAAGATAATCGACATCAAGACCTTCTGCATCCACAGGGATCGATAGGAGTTTGGCACCAGCAAATTTCAGAGCGGCGATAGCGGGCGGATATCCGAGAGATTCAACGCCAACATACTCACCGCGCGCTATCAAGATTTGCGCTAAGATAAAAATCGCTTCTTGCGAGCCATTTGTGACGATAACTTCGCGATCACTGACATTTCGAACATGTCGAATATACGTTTGGATTTGCTCGATAAGTTTGGGATGACCGCGGGGATCGCCATAACCTAAGTTTTTCGACGAACTCAGCGAGTCATAAAAATGGGATTTTAATTCTTGCGTAGGGAACAATCTTAAATCCGGCATTCCACTCGGAAATTGATGCTTAAAATTCTCTGGCACCACCCGCGCTGAATCCTCGATGGGGCGTTGAATCTTTACCTGATAAGGCTCAACCAAGGGCATGGCATGCAGAACTTTTTTTGCCTGCAAAAATGTCGAGGGCAAAGTCGAGGTAACTCGGTACCTTGATCGATTTTGTGTTTCAATCCAGCCTTCGGCGATAAGTTCACCGACTGCATTCATGATCGTATGGCGATGAACTTTATACTTAGCGGCGAGCTCTCGCGTCGACGGCAGTGTGTCACTCGGTTGTAATGTGCCATTGCGAATAGAATTCCGAATAGCATCAGCAATCCGTTTAAACATCGGATGATCGGATTTTGGTAGTTGTATAAGTTTGTCTTTCATCTGGTCGAACCGAAATAACATTTCTGGTCGTTCTTTGTCGACCATATTTTCGTTATAAAGTGTCACGGCGCAAAATTTAAGGAGCAATCTCTATGGAATGGGCTTTTAAACCAGTTGATATTGAAGAAGATGGTATCCGAGTCCGCAGAATGAAACCCAATGATTTCTATGGCATCGCCGAATCCATTCATGATCCGGAAAGTTTTATTGCCAAAACTTGGGAAATTAATACACCAGACAAAATTATCGCAATGTTAGCAAAAATTCATTCTCAGCATTTGCTAGGACAGTGCAATCCATTTGTTTTTGAATACAACGGCAAAATCGCTGGTATCAGTCGTTTCTTCCGATTTGATGAAAAAAGGCGTTCGCTTGAAATTGGAGGAACCTGGATAGCTCCCCATTTTCGGCGAACTATAGTTAATACCAAAGCGAAGTATCTTATGATGAAAGTTGCATTCGAGGAATTTGGTATGGAACGAATTGAGTATGTCGTAAATGAAAAAAATTATATATCGCAGGTCGCGGTACTAAGACTAGGCGCAGTATATGAAGGAGAGCTGCGCCGTTGCTATGTGGGTAAATCTGACGAGAATATCGATGCCAAATTATACTCCATCATTAAGCCAGACTGGGTGCAAATCAAGTCTCGACTCACGAAACTTATAAAGCGTGAAAGCGTAGTATCAGATTTCTTACCTTATGAATTGAACTCTGAGACTTGCTACCTAAAACCATACTGCCTTGCGGATGCAGACTCACTACGAGATTTAGTACGACGCAATTACCAGTCTCTTATTACAAGTCTGCCTAAGACCGCTCGAGTCGCCAACGAGGTCGAACCGGCAGCTTTTATCGCAGAGCGATATCATCAATTTAGGAGCAAAACTGGAGGCACCTACGGTATATGGTCCGAGAAAAACCAACTAATCGGGCAAATAGCAGTTCAAAATCTGAACTGGGACCTCAAGGAAGCGGATGTCGGATACTACATTGACTCGGAAATGCGACAACAAGGAATTGCAACGAAGATGTTGAAATTAATGATCAATTACTTAATGACCGATCTTGCCTTTAATCGCTTAACTATTCGAACTTTACCGGAAAATAACGCGAGTATCCACCTCGCAAAAAAACTGGGATTTCAACAGGAAGGTATCCTGCGTTCAGCATTTGTCTCAGGGCAGGGCGATCGAAAGGACATATTATTGTTGGCACTTACCAAATAATAAACAACTGGTACCACGCATCTTGCGAGGTACCAGTAACACACACATTATCGCTCAACCTCATGATTTAATGCGAATTGTCAGTGTTTCTGAACAACCTTATCCCGCAACGCCAAGCAGGCGTCGCTTAGGCTTTTCAGCATATCACCGGTCTCCGTTGTGACCTTAGTTTTAAGCTGATCAATACTTCCCATCACTTTGTTCATACGAGCTGTCACTTCTTCTGTAACATCACTCACTTCCATCTTAGCAAGATGGGTTTTTACGCGTGCCACATCAACTAGCTCTTCGGCTTTCGCCCCAGCTTTCGCCTCTAAATCGCGGGCTTTTTCGATTTGTGCATTGATCCATGCCTTAGTATCGCTGAAATAGCTCTCTGATTCGTCTTTACTAGTCGATGACTCGACTTTTTTAGTTTGTGCAGTACCCTCTACTTTTGAGGCAAGTTTATCTGCACGTTTTGCAAATTCTTCCAGGCGCGCCTCGGTGTCGTCCAGATAATCGCGCACTTCTGTCCAACCTGCGCCTTTTGGCACACTAGCTTCTTTTTTTAGATTGGAGATGTGGCGTGCCTTCTTAGGCGGAAAAGGATTTTTTGCTTTATGCTTTAACTCGTGGGTAATTCCTGAGCTCATTATGTACCTCTCTCTTTATATTTATCCCTAAATGAATGTATCGACTCATCAGTCGTCACCCCAACTATGCAAATGAGATGCCAAAGTTAAGCCTCCCGTGATTCCAAGTAGTCGGCCACATCATCTGAGACCGCGGGTCGACGAATCTGCATGCAAATCCCCCCCTCCTTCGGGCAAGACAACTCACTCCGCTGCGATAGTAAATTCAAAAAAAAATTTTGAATCCTGTATTTAATGCTTGACGTATTTCACCGTGTCAAATTTTCATTGAACTATCTCAATGTTATCTTGCCCTGTAAAACAAGCCAGATTAACGTCCAACGTTCAAAAGTCATTTTTTGGAAATTATGTTTATCTAATCGCATTTTACACCAGTAGCGTGCGTTTAAACGCGTCCCCAAAAGCCATGTTATAGTTTTTTCTGAATTCTATTTCTTTCCTTTCAGGAGAAACGCTATGACCACCAATATGTCTGTTGCTGAACTTAAATCAAATCTCATGGCAGCTATCGCAAAAGAACACACGACCACAGCAACTCTTCTTTACTATCTAGCAGAATACGAAACCAGAGAACTTCACCTAAGAGACGGCTACTCCTCCTTGTTTAAATTTCTAACCGAAGGTCATGGCTATTCCGAGGCTGCCGCAGCGAGAAGATGCGTCGCTGCAAGATTTTCAAAAAAGTATCCAGAAGTTTTGCGAATGATTTCATCCGGAGATCTAAGTCTCAGTGTTATTGGCATGATAGCTCGGGCCGAAATAAAACCTGAAATCATTCCTACAGTCCTTACCGCAGTTAAGCGTAAATCTAAGACCCAGGCCGAGATCATTCTTCTTCAATATACCGCGATACCTGCAGCTCCCAAAAAAGAGAAAGTCAAAGCAGTAGTTGTGGCTTCAGCTATGCCTCAAAAGACATTACTAGATAACTGCTACGATTCAGTAGCTTCTTCACCGAGCAAAGACCCAGTGAGCGATGTATTCTCACCGACAGATCAAGTGGCAAAAGAAAACCACCGAGCTGCTGCAAGCTCATCGGCACTTGCGTTCCAAATCTCACTCTGCTTATCAGAGGCTTCAATGCAGAAGTTGAAAAGGGCCCAAGAACTTCTCGGTACTATAGATCTCGCTTCGACCATTGAAGAACTCGCTGCTTTTTACAATAAGAAAAAAGATCCCCTTGTCGAGACGCCAGCAAAGACTGCCGAAAAAACCAAAAAGGAAAAGACAACTCCGCCGGCGGAGTGCGCCGTTACAGAAAATACGGAGTCCAAGAAATCTCGGTATATTCCTGCAGCGATGAAGCGAGATCTTTACCGTAAAGCGGGAGGACAATGCACCTACATCGATTCGGAGTCAGGCAAACGCTGCAGCGAAACTACGCATTTAGAAGTCGATCATGTGACACCATTCGCTGCTGGTGGGGAAACGTCTACCGCAAATTTACGAGTGAGATGCTCCGCCCATAATAAATTATGGGCAAAGGATGTTTACGGTGCGCAGTTTATAAAAGAGAAGATTCGGTCATCGAAACCAAACCAACTAAAACTATAACCAACTAATATCATTAAATAATATTCGCAACTTTCATTAATTTGTTAATGTTTTCAGGCAGCTAGACGATACCTCCTAGGACGCCTTTGGAGGATTACGTGTCAGTCAAGAAGCTACAACAACATGACGTAATGACCGTCGAACGACTGCGAGAGCATTTGTTTGGTGGACCACAGGTTCCGTTCTGGAACTACGACCCCGCACAGATCACTATTGGAATGGAGATCGAGTATTTTATTGCTCACGTGAAGGGTGAGTCATTCACACTCGCGACTAAAGCAGAATATCTTCAAGTCATGGAACATCTTAAACATGATGCCGGATACAAAGACTACAATCTCCATGATCAACCAGGTCGAGTAAGTCGCGACACCGAATTAGGTTTTATTGCAATCAAACCAGATTTTGCGTGGCATATTCTCGAAATTTCTTTACCACCGAGAAAGAAGATTGAAGATCTAAGAACTCTCTTACAGACAGTATTTGGAGAAGTAGATCGTGCCCTAGCAAAAGTTGGACTTGAGAGATTAGATATAAGTTGTTTGCCAGAAGTTCCGGAGAAAATGGAGTTAGTGGAGCTGGATCGATTGAATCAAATCGCTAATACCTTTAATCAAAAAGTGAGCGGAAAACCCACGATAGACCCTAGTTTTCCAGCCTACATCACCGCAACCCATGTGCATTTGAATGCTGCAAACGAATCAAATCTTGCGATTTTACCAATTCTTTTTGAATTTGATAAATATATAGAAAATAAATTTGTACGTGCCAAAACATTTGCCGGTAGTAACTATGAGAATGTTCGAACAAAACTATATAACGATACCTTAGGTGAAGACTACCTATTACATACTAATCCAGATTTTATACCTTATGATCTTTTGTCGCTTGTCGACGCAATGAATTCATCAAGAAAGATTTTCCCGAGCGATAATTTCTTTCCTGTACGAAACATGTCCTATATTCGACCAACTAGATATGGAACATATGAATTTAGATCTACCTGTTCATTCAAAAGTATTGAAACGCTTCTGGAAATTGTTCAATGGCGATGCGCCCAACTAATATCGGCGTCTTACGAGACACTGGTAGGCGAGCCCGATAATGCATTTGTTAAATCTGCCGTTGAAACATTGAATAGGCATCAACTATGCAAAATCTAAATTCAAATAAAATCAAAGGTGTCACAATTGCAGTTCTGGCGATATTATCTAGCTTGTATTTGGGGCAAGGTTTGATAATTAAGTTGCGACTCAATCAATTGTCATCTGAACTTGTTACTATGAATTTCATTTCTGAATCATGTGATAATCTAGACTGTACGGGTAAATGGCAGTTCACGCCGAAACATAGATTTTTGCTTCTCGGAAACATTCTCCGAACACACAAAATAATTAATGATTCAACTGGTGAAGAAATTCAACCGATTACTCAAGTGCGAGGAACAGTCGCAGATGCTTGGGTGAGGCTTAGAGTCTATTCAGTCCTCGAAGGGGCTTCATATACGCTGACCGCGGTACGACCAAAAGCTACAAAATTGGGTTACTTCGTCGGAGTTCTACCTCGTACTACAGATCATGAAGGCGTTCTCAGTATTCCCGACATAGGTCCGACAGTTTCGATGATCTCAGGCCTCCTCGGCATTTTTCTTTTACTAGTTATGTTTAATGCTGCACATCTCGGACAAAGCAGTACGGCATCAAAAAGGAATCAAGATAATTATCTTCTCCGTATGATGACTGTTGCCGCGATATTAGCGATGACTGCATCTTTTATAAGTATTGGAATACTAGACACACTCCTTCCAGAAGGCGAACTTCGAAATAAGATTTTGCGATTACCCCTAATTCTTGGACTGTCACTTCCAGCAATTTCGCAAATGAAATGGATGCGAAGTGGGAGAATAAATATAAAATTCTGGATCACAAGTTTGATTATTCTATCTGTGGGAAGCACACTTTGGCCTTGGCTTCGTGGAGGACCTAGCTGGGCATCAGTTCTAACCTGCATAACAATTCTTGGCGCAGTGTCATTTCTGCAGATGAGACAATATCTAGTCGCAACAATCTTTTGTCTTCCTTTATTCGACATTGCAAAAATATTCGGCCTAATTCATTTTTCCGATTATCCTCCAATCTATGTCAATAATGTTACAACTTTCTCGTCTTTTACTTTACTAGCTGGCAATTTAGGTGGATATGCAACTATAGCGATGACTGGCCTTGCCTATAAACGCTTTAAACGTGATCTCCTACTATCTACCATCCAGAACGTCCTAAATACCAATTCATCTATGCAAACTGGAAGTAAGATCTCCGAACTAAAATATGTCCTACCAGAAATCGCTACTCTTACCAACGCTGGCAGAGTCTCAATAACAATTAATCTCCCTTTAGGCCGCCCAATCACTCAATCTTATGACGTCGCTACTGAAGTAGTTCAAATATTTGATGATGGCAAGATACCAGGAGCTGTCACATTACGCGCGATGCTATACGGGGATGAAGCGATATTTGAATCATTTAAAGAATTTGCATCTCGCCTGAAATTACCTTCGAATCCCCTACTTCAAGATTCTAGCTATTTTTGTGCAATTCCGCTACGCGTTAATCACAACATCGTTGGAACTATAATGCTTACAAAATTTAATGATGATTTTATACAGACCAAAAAATCAAATGGCAGCGGTTCATTTCTCTCTGAAGAGAAAGAAACTATTCATCTACTTGCAGAGCGACTATCACAGTCTCTATCAAAACTTATGGTCCAAGATCTAAGTACTAGCGTTGCATTGTCACAAGC
>CAZUYQ010000018.1:14863-19727 GCA_964624705.1 uncultured Polynucleobacter sp. | reverse complement strand
AGGTTCATCTACTAGTGCCGAAGATTTCTTATGGCGATTCTCTGCAGCTCTTGCTTCAATATGTAAAATTAGCGTGATGATTCACGAAAAAATTGGCGATCAAGCAATCGCAATCGCACAATTTGGCATGCCGAGAGTCGGATGGGAGGCATTTGTGGCCGCACCGTTAAATCTGAGTTCAAATGCAGTGGCCTCATACGGATCCACAGTGGTCGCTTTTAGGGACGGGAAGAGCAGCTATGTTAAAGATGTTCGAGAGATCTTCGAGCGTCTACATCCGAAGACACAAGCGATATTTGAATCCATAGGCGTCCAAAGCCTAGCGGCCGTACCATTTAAGTGCGCCGAAAGAAGCTTTGCAGTAACAATTCTGACTACTACCAATCAACAACCTGCCGATCCCTCAATTACGTCTGTTATCGAATCTACCGAGGCACTATTTGTCGCGGCAATTGAAGTAATGAGTCAAAAAACATCTGTTTTGGCTTTAGGTCAGTTGGCGAGTAGGCTTATTGGCGACAATGAAGTTCGAGAAAAAATACTAGATGCCGCGAAATCAAAAGATTTACCAACGACTATAGGTAGTCCACGAGTCTCGTTTCTATTGCTATTTGACTTAATAGGGAGTTCGGATCTATCTCAGGATACCGAAGTAAAGGCGAGAGCTTATGGCGATTTTTATGACGCGGTAAATCGAAAATCTCAAGAAATTTTAGGTGGATTAATTAGAAAAACTATCGGCGATGCCGTTATCGTAACTTGGGATGGTACAGATATTTTACTCGAACAACATACAGATCTACTTTCGAAGCTTGAATCAGTCGCTTTGTATGCAGATACTGTTGCTAAATCGATCGGATGCAAAGGGGCTCGTGCTCTACTTCATCATGGTCGTTATTTTATTGGACTTGTTGGCACACAAACATTCGGGCAAATAGATGTCATCGGTAGCGGTATCGACGAAGTTTGTAAAATGGAGGGCGTAATGAAAAATCTCACTGCGGGTTCAGAGCTAGTAACCCTTGCAATTTCGGAAACTGCGGTCAGTGAACTATTTGCAATCGAAAATGTTACATATCTCACACAAGGATACTTCGACGTTTCCGCCCAGTGTGGACCTAAACTCGTATTAAAATTTGCAAAATCGCTCGTAAATTCAGCAAGATCGCGGGTTAATTATGTCGCATAATTTATTAGATAATGAACATTCTACTCAGACAAGACGCATTTCGAAAGCCCGAGTTATTGCTGGGTTTATGGGAGAAATCGATGCGGCCGGCGCGATAATTCTTGTTTCTGCAACTTCAAATTCCTTTCAAGCATCGGTGCGACTAGCATGCGAATTCAAAGTACCTTTCGAAACTTCTACTATAAAGATTCTAGACCAAAACTTGCCTCCAGGAGGCTACTCCGCTACTGCACTTTTTGCAGGACAAAGAATAATGTTTGGTCTGGATGTTTTATCAAATAACAATGAGTGCAAATTCCCAGATTTTTTAGACGTTGTGGATTTACGTAGCCATAAACGACGAAGATTTGGTCCCGAAATTCAAGCTGCTGAAATAGCTACGAGGCATGGCATTATTATGGCCACGCCAATAGATATAAGTCAGAACTCTGTTGCGCTAATTATAGTATCAACTGAAAACAAGTTATCAAAAGGAGAACTCGTAAAATTAAAAATCCGCGGGGACACTACTTCTAGAGATATATTCAGCTTTGATATGGTTGTAAATGATATAAATGTTGCGGATTCAATAGTTCGAATTACCTTAGGTTTTAGTGGTACAGGCTCAAACATAGAAAACCGTCGAACAACTCGTCATCCTATCGATACATTCACTTTAGCCCTTTGTCCATTAGATGACCACCTAGGAGGGATTCTAACCTCTACAATTTTAGATATTTCTCTCACCGGATGTCAGTGTAAGGCAGATAAAGATACTCTCCCCGCTTGGCTTACGCCTGGCGTACATCTTCAGCTAAAAGATCAGAATGTAACCGCGACAATAATGTGGGTACATGGAGGTCGATTTGGTTTACGCATTGATGCGTTAGACGATGCCACCACACTTACATATTGGTCAGGTATGTTTTCTAGGGTTCGGTTAAGCCATGGAATACATCAGTCTCAACTTGATGAGCTCGTGAATTTATTTACACAAACCGGGTTACTAAAAGGAAATCGACGTAAACTTTATGGTGCAAACCCTTTAAAGTTCTTGCCCCCCGAGCGGATGGAACAAAACTCTCTTCTTTATCACCGTATTGTCGCAATGGACGCAAATGATCGCCCAATTGGTCATCTAAGCATGTCCCGATTTACTGACGATTTATGGTACTTTCAAGAAGGGGCACACACTGGCGATGCTGGAACAACGTTCCGCGAATTATACGCCATGGTCATCGAATCTGCTAGAAATCTATACAATTCCTCTAAAAGCAGTCCTAGATATTTAAGCGGCCTTTATCATGCAAATATCAAATCTGCCGGGAACTTTGGGCAAGAGTTATATGCTGATAAAGCAAATCGAACATATCCAATGTTCCAAGTTAGCATCGATTTAAATAAAGAACCTTTTGATAAGGATATTTCAACATTTTATGGCTCAGTGAATGGTTTAAATGCCTCTGATCGACGTAACATCTTCTCGCAATTTGATCCGATCCTTACGGAATGTTTTGCCGGCTGGAATGGCGATCACCCAAGGTTGAATGCGGAACTTTCAAAACTCGGGCCGAGCCATTCAGCTGAAACACTTCTACTCTCTACCGACAAAGAGGTATGGGGGCTGGCATATCGGTTAAAAAGTTACTACGCGCTGAATGCAACAGGCGTCATGAATAGTTTATTTCTGATCGTCAAAGCATCTACGTCTGCTGACATCATTAAAAGTGGTATTTCGCAACTATTAGAGTCTGGTTTTACGTTTGGTACCGACGACGTAGCCATCATTGTTGATAAACACTTAAGCGAAGAAATTCTTTTTGAAGCTGGTCTTCAAAACCCAAAGCCATTTACATTCTTTGTCATTGATAGTCATCTTAATAAAGAATTCCTCGGTGCGAAAAAAGAGCCAGAAAATCCCCAAGATCTTCGACAATCAAAAAAATCGTCTTGAATTCATATAATAGTATCTTTTATCAATAGCCCTCCCCCTTCATCTGTCTTATCCTATCCAAAGAACTCCAACACCTCAGTCGCAACTCCGCCGGCGGAGTCAACGACCGACCTTACAACGAGTATAAAATGACGCAAATCTTCTATCTTTTACTCCTTTTACCTCTCGCCAGCTGCATTTCCATGTCCAACCTCACAACCCGCGGTGCTGCCTCTATTGTTGCTCCTTCCGAAGTTGCTCTTCAGGACATCAGCGATCTTGAATCTTGGCGGCGAGGCGGCCCCGCTGGCATTCAAATGCTTGAGGGTATGCATGAAGCCTCTCCGGATAATACAGATATTACGACAGCTCTTGCCAAAGCCTATAATGGCTACGCAACCCTCGTCGCTGAAACCGATATGTTAGACGATACGATCTCCGATCGGAGTTTTTCTTCCTCGAAGAATCTTGCCATCGACTATCACTCCAGGGCAATTGCTCATGCTAAAGACGCATTGAAAGCAAATAATCTGACTTGGAGCCATCAATCCGACACCCTCAATTCTTCTCTCTCCCATCTATCCCCGTCTGATCAAAAGCTGCGGGATTTAATTTTTATCGCAGCTCAAAGTCTTAAATCATTGATCGGTTTAAAACGCGGCTCTGTGGCCTTTTTAGATCTCCAAACAACTGCGGATATTCTTGTTAAATGGACCTGTGACAACGGTGGCCCGAGTTATCCTCTTTGGGGCTGCAAGGCGATGTCTGCCGTCGAACTCGCTGAGAGACCTGTTGTTGCAGGCGGCAATCCCACTTTGGCAAAACAAGAACTTGATAAATTAATCGCTGCCTATCCCGATGATCTAATGCTTGTTGCTCTTAAAGCTCAGTTTGTTTTGACTAAAATACGCGATCCTAAATCTTGGCAAGAATCTAAATTACGTTATCAAAAATATTTGGCGGACAAAGACGTTTTGATAAAGCAAAGAGTCACCGAGCAACCTCCTCGCGACAAAAATGCTCTTGCCAATGCTGCGGCAGCCGAACGCTTACGTATTCTGATACAACATGAAAAAGACTTATTTTAAAGGACAGGAAGAATACCATGCTAAAACACAAATTGTTAATCACTTCGCTTTTACTCAGCACTCCCATCTTCGCAGATCCTGCGACACTAGAGATAGCGACCATTATTCCAGATGGCACAGGCGCAGCATCGGATCTTAAAGCATTTAGTAAGAAGGTGGCGGAAGCGACCAAAGGCGAAATTCGTTTTAAGTTTCAGTGGGGTGGTCTCGCGGGTGATGACTCGGCCGTCCTTACGGCAATCAAGAGCGGTAAACTTGCGGGAGCGTTACTTGCTGGGCAAATCTTATCCGAAGTCGCTCCTGGTATGCGTGAGACTGAGAAATTATTTCAATTCGGTGATGACACTAAAAAAGCTTGGGCATTTGTCGAAAAAAATCAGAAAACATGGAATAAGCAACTAACAAAAAACTCTCTATATCCGCTAGGAACTTACGAAGCTGGGTTTGTGTATCTAGTCAGTCGTAAACCATTTGCTAACTTAAATGACATTAAAGGCATGAATATTTGGTCGTGGCCTAAAGATACGGTGAGCCATAAAAGTATTTCAACACTTGGTGGCAAAGCAGTCGATGTGCCAGTACAAGATACGTTTAAAGCGTTAGCGGATGGACACCTTGACATGGCTTATGCGCCACCGATTGCTATTGTCGCTTTACAGTGGTCCAGCAAGATTA
>CAZUYQ010000018.1:14240-14699 GCA_964624705.1 uncultured Polynucleobacter sp. | reverse complement strand
TTTGCCGTTGGGACATTTGTGTTAGCGGAATCTACTTGGAAGAAAATCCCAGCAGCTAGCCAAGCAATCATCGCTCAAGAATCCAAAACCTCGCTTGCCGCACTCACTGTTTCGACTCAAAAGGACAATGCAGAGGCTTTAAGTATGTTGAAGTCGCCACCCTTTAAGATAGTACGTTTGACAGATGCGGACGTTGCACGCGCTAAGGGCAGATAAATCGCGGTTTTTAGATCTGGGTTGACTTATTCCATAATCGATGCAAAAATGGAGTTATGTACACCAGATCTATAACTATCGAGAATAATAAAAGTTTTCTCTTACTTGGACCGCGCGGAACGGGGAAATCCACCTGGTTACGCACGGTTTTAGCTCCAGAAGTCTATCTTGACCTTTTGGACCCTGGCCTCTACAACCTCCTTCTGGCGAGGCCTGAGAGCTTAAAAACTTATATCCCAGATG
>CAZUYQ010000018.1:8945-14230 GCA_964624705.1 uncultured Polynucleobacter sp. | reverse complement strand
CGACTAAAGGCTGGGTTGCTATCGACGAAATCCAGCGCATTCCAGAGCTACTCAATGTCGTCCATCATTTGATTGAGACGAAGCGGATTAAGTTTGCTTTAACCGGATCAAGCGCACGCAAATTGCGACGGGGCGGCGTTAATCTCCTCGCAGGTCGTGCTCTCACCTATTATATGTTTCCACTCACAGCTCACGAAATGGGGCAAGACTTTGATCTCATCCGCGCACTTCAGGGTGGAATGCTGCCAAGCGTCCATACCGAAAGCAACGTCGAGAAATATCTTGCCAGCTACGTTCAAGCATATTTAAGAGAAGAAATTCAGCAAGAAGGCTTAACCAGAAACCTTGCAGGATTTTCGCGATTTCTTGAAGCAGCTAGCTTTTCTCAATCCTCGGTATTGAATATTTCAGATGTTGCGCGTGACTGCCAGGTCGACAGGAAAGCTGTTGAGGGATATTTTTCGATTCTCGAAGATTTAATGATCGGCGTAAGACTTCCTGTTTTTAATAAGCGTGCAAAACGCGTAACGGTAGCTCATCCTAAATTTTATTTTTTCGACGTCGGAGTTTATAAGGCAATTCGACCAAAAGGCCCCTTGGATATTACGGATGTGATACCGGGCGCAGCGTTAGAAACGTTAGTTTTTCAAGAATTAAGAGCTATGAATCAATATCTCAATCTCGGTTACGAGCTATTTTATTGGCGTACAACCGCAGGACTTGAGGTCGATTTCATCCTCTATGGCGCTCTAGGAATAATGGCTATAGAAGTTAAATCATCTCGACGCGTTGATCGGAGTGATCTACTGGGATTGCGAGAATTCAAGAAAGATTATCCGATGGCTCGCTGCATTTTTCTATATGGTGGCGAAGAAAAACGCGAAATCGACGGGATAGAAATACTACCTGTCGCCAATCACTTATCGAAATTATTTAAATAGAATAACGAGCCCACACGACTACAACTTCCGATCAGGTTGTTTTTCGCTTCGATCATACAGCGGCCGCACTTGTTCTTGCATCCGCGATAGCGCTTCCCTCCGATTTGCCGGATCAGGGTGTGTCGACATAAACTCTGGTGGTGATTTGCCGGAAGCCCCCATACGTTCCCAGAGTCCAATTGCGGCCTCTGGATTGTATCCGGCATTTGCCGCATATTTTAAACCGACGGCATCTGCTTCCGACTCATGTCTGCGACTAAACGGCAAAATAATTCCAAACTGTGCACCAACTCCGAAAACGCCGACAGCAATATCGTGATACTGACTGTTCTGCATAGACATATCGGCTACCGCAGTTAGACCTGCAAGCGTGAGTTGCTGACTCATCCGTTCTGCACCATGACGCATCGTCGCGTGCGCGACCTCATGCCCCATCACCGCAGCCAAGGCAGCCTCGGTTTGTGCGACTGGAAAAAGGCCGGTGTAAACTGCAATTTTACCACCTGGAAGACAGAAAGCGTTCACCGTCTTCGGCTCATTGATCAATGCGAATTCCCATTTGAAATCTGCGCCACTCGCCGATGCTATACGTTTACCAATACGTTCGACAGTCTGATAACGAGCGTCTGAGTGATCCACAAGCGTATGATCTGCTTTCGATTTACCAAGAATTTCCTGATAAGCTTGCACACCCATACTATCCATTTGCGATTCTGGAACAATGTTATAAGTGTTTCGTCCTTCGCTATTAGTGACACAGGACTCAATTCCACTCAGCAGGCCAGTAACCACAATCGTAATTGCAAAATAACGAATTTTCATAATGTTCAAACCTTAAATAGACCAATCCACGCCGCGGCACCGCCAAGCGCAAGTATAAGCCACCACCATAATTTACTTTTACTAGGAGCACGATTAACCGCTGCAATAAGCCCACCCAGAGCAAGCCAAATTGCTAATTTCAGCCAGACCCAGAGAGGAAACTCGCCCTGAATGCCGAGCCGAGCTAACATCCCAAAACCACTAACGAGCACCAACAACAAGCCCACGCCGTGAACAATACTTAATAATCGTTTTGGAAATGCTTGCGAATCTGCGTTCACTGTCGATCTAAAGATCAAACCACCAAATGCCATAACGATGCCAAAGGCACCGAGAAGATGTAGCCACTTATAAACATTCAAATCAATCATCGATGATGCTCCTGAGATTAAGATTCAACGCGCATAATGCCATATTTTTATCTTGAAGACGACGAGAACAAAGGCTGCTTCCAGCGTAGTGATAACACCCCGGATTTAGCGTTAAAATCTGGATTATGATTCGAAGATCTTGCAAGTTATCAAAATCTAACAGTTTTTTCCTATTCTGAAATCCAACAGGATAAATCTAAGTACTCGTGCAGCGTATCGGACCGCCGACCAAATAGCCAACAGCTCTTCTTATATTTACAGCTGGAAAGGCTCATCGCCGTGATTGCGCATCGACTCCCCAGCGGCCATAAGACGCTCGGGTGTCAATATTTGCACACGTTCTGAGGAGTTCATTGCCATATACGATCGACCGTCAGACAGCTTGCAATCCCATAATTGCAATTTTTGTTTTCTGACGCGAACAATATCAACCTCTTTTTTTTCTTTAGTCGAGTACCAGAAAAATATGTTTTCAGTTCGCGATAAAAGCGAGCTGGCGTAACTTTCAAAAAGCCCGCCGCGAAATTCAGGTTGGTCTATCATTTGGGGAACTTCTTCGCGCAGGTCGAAATACCCCATTTTCCATCCTTTTGCGACATAGTAAATTAAAGGATCGACAAAAAAAATCTTTCGCGCCTTATGAAAGGATGGTCCGCCCGTTGTCGGGTCATAACAATAAATCACATTACAGATAAAAGCATCGTGGAGATGTTCAACGTACTCAAGCGCAGTTTCGTGACTTTTAACTGGGGTGTTCTCGATTAGTTGCGGCCAAGTAATACGTGAGGGACAGCAGAGAAATATGCGATAAAGAATATGCTTTAACGTCTCTTCGTGAAGTTTGTAGCGTGCAGCGTCACCGACGATCCAGTTTTTATATGTTTCGTAAACCTCTGACTCAACATACCCAAGCTTCGAGTAGCTCGCTAATGCGTGAGGAAATCCGCCCACAACTTCATAAATACGTAACACTTCCATCGCCGATTTATCTTTAAAAGCAGGAAGAGTGGCAATTTGAAACGGTGAAAGCGGATAGAAACTAAGATCTCGCCCTCCGTACCGTCGACCTGGAAATTTTTCTGACGATTGCTTCAGATCTCTGGCGTTGGAACCGGTGATGAACAGCGGTGTATCGACAAGCTGACCAGTATTCTCAAAATGCAAAATGGCTCGCTGCCATTCAGGAACAAAGGATACTTCATCCAGTATTAATAGTTTGCGGCGTTCTCGACGAAGTGAAAGCCATGGCTCGATAGCATCGATTATATCTGTAAAGCTGACAAAACTTTCGCACGACATAAATAAAATATTATCTGGCTCAAACCTTTTCTCCAAAATCACTTTGCGAATTAACATTCGCAAGAACGTGGTCTTCCCTACTTGTCGGGGGCCTCTTATGATATAAAACGGCCGGCCTTCTAGCGAAAGCTCGTCGAGCAATGGATTTTCAAAATAAACTGATGATGAAAACAGAGTTGCAAAGGCAGGGTCACTGATAAATTTTCCAGGATCAGTCCACCAAGGATTCATTAAAAACAATCGACTCGAAATCATAACTACCTGTTTTAATTTCTGTATTTAAACTTATCGGCAATACGCGATCATGATCGCGTATTTATCAATATACCGATAACCGAGTAAGAACGCAACCTTTCGCAGGTAAACGCGACC
Organism: uncultured Polynucleobacter sp.; assembly: GCA_964624705.1. GTDB lineage: Bacteria > Bdellovibrionota_B > Oligoflexia > Oligoflexales > RGVZ01 > CAMDKS01. The sequence continues at coordinate 10,425 of CAZUYQ010000018.1, read as the reverse complement.
AGAGTCCCTGATGTTACCATCACCTCGGACAGTCACTTGAGCTATCCGTCGATGATTCGCAAACATGTTCCTGGTGCGAGTCATATTCAGGTGGAGAGTCACAAAGGGAAGGGGCTCATCATGATCCTATGTTTCCCTTTAACCAGCACTACAAACACAATTAAGTAGACCAGTTCACGGTTTACTTCTTCGCCTGCCCTTTACCAGCAGTGATACTCGTCACCGCAGGATTAACAGCTTCATTAATAATCCGAGCTTGCTCGGCTGTATGTGCCTTCACAGACCCCTCAGCAGTGGTACCGCTATCGCGACGACCAACATACTTAAGATCTGCTCCGGCTGGCAAAATATCTTCAATCCGTGGTCGAACAAACGTCCACGCACCCATGTTCTGCGGCTCTTCTTGAACCCAGACAATATCTCTTGCATTTTTATAGCGAGCCATAATATCGGCAATTTTCTTGGCAGGGAACGGATAGAGCTGCTCAACCCGCACTAACGCCACATCGCCTTCAACGCCGGTCGCCGCTGCATCTAGAAGTTCGTAATAGATTTTGCCGCTACAGAGCACTAATCGTTTAACATTTTTTGGGTCCTTAATACGCGCATCATCGATTACTTCCTCGAAGACCGCTTTTTCAAGATCTTCGAGAGGGCTCACAACTTTTGCATGACGCAACAACGATTTAGGCGACATGATAATGAGAGGTTTGCGGAAATCACGTTCGATCTGCCGGCGTAGAATATGGAAATACTGTGCGGCAGTGGTCGGAATAGCCACTTGGATATTGGCGTTACCACAAAGTTGTAAGAATCGTTCTGGACGACCAGAAGAATGCTCGGGGCCCATACCTTCGTAACCATGCGGAAGCAATAAAACTAGACCACAGGTCTGATTCCACTTCGCTTCACTTGCCACCAAGAATTGGTCAATGACGATCTGGGCGCCATTCACAAAGTCACCAAACTGACCTTCCCAAAGCACTAAAGCCTTAGAATCTGCGACGCTATAGCCAAAATCAAAAGCCATAACACCAAGCTCAGACAATGGACTATTTAAGATTTCCACTGGCGCTTGTTTCGGATCCAGCTGATTTAAACTCTCAAGTGATTTGCCTGTCTCAAAATCACGAAGCACAGAATGACGACTCGAGAATGTTCCGCGCTGGCAGTCTTGGCCAGACAAACGAACATGATGTCCTTCTACTGCTAGACTTCCAAACGCTAGTAATTCAGCCATCGGCCAGTCGACACCACCACCGTCTTTTTCCACCATCTTACTACGCTGTTCAAGTAAACGAACAACCTTTGGGTGTGGAGTAAAGCCAGCTGGAATGCTAACCATTTTCTTACCGATTTCGGTTAACTTCTTCGCGGACACACCTGTTTTTACCGATTTTTCCATGTCGGCTTCGGTGCCGTTTTTCGGATGAAACATCGAATCATAGGGCGATGGATATGGAGTCTGTTCCGGAAGTTT
>CAZUYQ010000018.1:6897-8918 GCA_964624705.1 uncultured Polynucleobacter sp. | reverse complement strand
ACTTCACAAGATCATGCGCAGCCTGACATCTCGCTCTAAAATCAGCCTGCATTTTTTTGAATGCGTCGGCAGTTAATACGCCCTCGGCAATCAATTTCTCACCGTATAGCGTCAGAACAGTTTGTTGCTTAGCAACGAGCTTATAAAGCAGTGGCTGTGTAAAGCTTGGTTCATCTGTTTCGTTATGACCGTGACGACGATAGCCGACGAGATCAATCACAATATCTTTGCCCCAGTGTTGACGATACTCTGCGGCAATCGTGGCGCACCAGGCTACGGCCTCAGGATCATCCGCGTTGACGTGTAACACAGGCGCCTTGAGAATTTTCGCAATACCAGAAGAATACGTGCAGCTGCGGCTATCAATCGGATCAGTCGTGAAACCGACCTGATTGTTGATAATGACGTGAATAGTTCCGCCCGTGCAGTAACCGCTAAGCGCCGCAAGGTTAAGAGTCTCTGCCACTAAGCCTTGACCGATAAAAGCAGCATCGCCATGTACTAATAGAGGCAAGACTTTCTTGCGGCCGATATCTCCCAACGCGCGTTGACGCGAACGAACCACGCCTTCGACCACTGGATTAACAATCTCAAGGTGGCTTGGGTTTGGTGATAAGTAAAGCTTCACATTTTTACCACCAAAGCTACGCTGACTCGCAAAACCTAAGTGATACTTGACGTCGCCGTCGATTTGGTAAGGATTGTATTCTCCACCTTCAAACTTCTTGAACATATCTTCATATGTTTTACCCATGAAGTTGCAAAGCGTTCCCAAGCGTCCACGATGGGCCATACCGATAGCGATTTCTTCCACGCCAGCTTGAGCAGAAATATTCGCCATGGTCTCAAGCAGTGGCATAAAACTCTCTGCGCCCTCAAGCGAGAAACGTTTTTGTCCTAAATAACGAGCCTGTAGAAATCCTTCAAAACCTTCTGCTTTCACCAAAGTCTCAAGAATTGAAAGTTTTTGCTCTTTAGAAAATTGCGGCTTATTACGGCAGCCTTCCATTTTCTCTTGAATCCATTTTACGAATTCAATGTCATCATTATCCCTAAATTCGGCGCCAACATGACCACAGTAGGTTTCCTGCAAAAGCTGATTAATCTCTGCAAAGGTGCGCGGTGTATTACCTGGCAAATTTGCTGCCAAGAACTTCCGCGTTGGATTTACATTTTTTAAGCCATGCTTTTCGGGTGTCATATCTGCACGAATCGGAGGCTTAGGTTCCAAAGGATTGAGGTGCGCTGACAAATGACCGAGTACTCGGTAAGCATTGATATAAGCCTCGACCATGGCAGCTTCTTGATCACCACCACCCGCGTCATCACCAGCACCTTGAGTGATAGCAAATTCGTAGCCTTCAAAAAATTTACGCCAGCTCTCTTCAACAGAAGATGGGTTGGCACGAAATTTTTCATATACCTCTTCAAGGTATGAGACATTAGTCGCAGTGGCGAACGAAAATTTAGTCGAGGTCATATCTAGAATCCTTTCATCCTCAAGTTCAGAAATTGAGGGATCTTTTATCAACTGCGAGTGCGGCGTCTTTCATAACTTCGGCTAAAGTCGGATGAGCATGACTACTGCGACCAATATCTTCAGCGGTAGCGGAAAACTCGACACCAATCACTAATTCGGCGATCAATTCCGATGCATTTGGCCCGATGATATGGGCGCCGAGAATGCGATCGGTTTTTGCATCCGCTATGATTTTGACAAAGCCATCGGTATCGCCAAAACATCTCGCGCGAGCATTCGCCATAAATGGAATCTTACCAATTTTGAACTCGACTCCCTTAGCCTTAAGCTCTTCTTCGGTGAGTCCGACAGAAGCAACTTCAGGCCATGTATAAACCACATTTGGAATCGCCTCGTAATTTACATGCCCAGGTTTGCCAGCAATGATTTCTGCAACGGCAACGCCTTCTTCATCCGCTTTATGAGCAAGCATAGGACCATCAATCACGTCGCCGATCGCGTAGATATTTGCGACCGCTGTTTGATAGTGATGATTTACGTC
>CAZUYQ010000018.1:0-6776 GCA_964624705.1 uncultured Polynucleobacter sp. | reverse complement strand
GCATGTCAGCTCGACTGATTTACCATCTTGCTCAGCGGTAACTTTAAGTTGCTTACCAGATTTTTCGGCCTTGGTTAATTTAGTGCTAAGCATGAAGGTCATGCCTTGTTTTTCGAGGATCTTTTTCATCTCGACTGAAACCGCACCGTCCATCGGTGGAAGCACGCGGTCCAGGGCTTCAATCACTGTAACTTTTGAACCCAGGCGCAACCACACGCTGCCCATTTCAAGACCGATAACACCGGCACCAATCACCACAAGGTGGCCGGGGACTTTATCAAAAGATAGGGCTTCTGTTGAACTCACAATGTCTTTGCCGTCTTGGGCCGCAATAGCTCGCAAATCAACAGGAGCAGAACCAGTGCTAATCACAAAGTTTTTTGCCGTGTGCTCTTCGGTCTTGCCATCCGCATCCATGACTCTAATAGTCGTAGCATTTACGAGACTACCTTTGCCTTTGATATAGGTGACCTTGTTTTTTCTGAAAAGGCCTTCGATACCTTTAGTGAGGCCAGCGACGATGCCTTCTTTGCGCTTCATCATTTGTGCAATATCAAACTCAAGTTTACTGAACTTAAGTCCGTGTTCGGCTGCTTTATGCTGAGCATGATGAAAGTGCTCCGAAGATTGCAACAGTGCCTTCGATGGAATACATCCCACGTTCAAGCAAGTACCACCAAGAGTTCCACGACTTTCAATACAAGCAACGCTCAGACCTAATTGACCAGCACGAATCGCACCGGTGTAACCAGCGGGACCACCGCCGATAAAGATCACGTCAAATGCTGCCATCGCTTATACCCCCACCAAAATACGGGTCGGATCTTCTACGCACTCTTTAATCTTCACGAGGAAGCTTACAGACTCGCGACCATCGATGATGCGGTGGTCATAAGATAACGCCACATACATCATAGGACGAATCACGATCTGACCGTTCACAACGACGGGGCGTTCTTGAATCTTGTGCATACCAAGAATGGCACTCTGTGGTGGATTCAAAATCGGGGTCGACATCAGCGATCCAAACACACCGCCATTTGAAACAGTGAAGGTTCCACCAGTCATTTCATCGACCGTTAATTTACCGTCTTTTGCTCGTTTGCCATAGTCACCGACCGCAAGTTCCAGTTCGGACATCGAAAGTTTATCCGCGTCTTTAATAACAGGAACAACGAGGCCACGGTTTGAAGAAACGGCAACGCCAATATCGTAATAATCATGATAAACAACATCATTGCCATCAATCCATCCATTCACAGCTGGATAAGATTTGAGAGCTTCGATCGAGGCCTTCAAGAAGAAACTCATAAAGCCAAGACCAACACCGTACTTCTCTTTGAATTTATCTTTGTAGTCGTTACGAAGTTTCATGACGTTGGTCATATCAATTTCGTTAAACGTTGTAAGAATCGCGGCGGTTTCTTGCGCATGAACCAAGCGTTCCGCAATACGACGACGTAATAGCGTCATCTGTTCGCGGCGTTCCGTGCGAGCACCGGATGGTGCTACTGGTTTCGCTGCAGTAGGAGTCGCAGGGGTCGCGGGACCCGATGGAGCTTTTGTTCCACCTTCCATATGAGCGATCACATCACCTTTGGTGATGCGACCATCTTTACCAGTACCAGCAACATTTGCAGGATTAATATTATTTTCCTCAGTGATCCGACGAGTCGCAGGGCTCAAGGGCATAGCTGAAGAAGGCGGTGGCGGTGGTGTGTTTGGAGCTGCTGGTTTTGCTGCTTCTGCTTTCGGTGCCTCAGATGTCGCTGGTTTTGCGCCGCCTGCAGGCGCCTTAGCATCCGTATCAAGACGCGCCATAACATCGCCAACAGCTATCGTCTCACCTTGCTTTTTCAAAAGCTCGATGACGCCAGAATTTTCTGCGACTACTTCTACAGTTGCCTTGTCGGTTTCAAGCTCGACGAGCACGTCATCGCGATTCACATAGTCGCCGCTTTTAACACGCCACTTATGAATGACACCTTCTTGAACGGACTCACCCACATTGGGCATCTTTACATCGACGGCCATAATTTCACTTCTCCTGTGAATAAACCAACATCCGGCAATTCAATACTGCACAGATAAGAAACTAGAATTCTCGGCGCCTTATAGTCCCGCAAAAGGGCGAGGATTTCAAGGTGATCACATTCTATTTCGACACTTTATAAGTATAAGAAAATGCCACGATAAAATAACTGGGAAGGAACTGCCACATTCAGCGTGTCTGATAGGCAGATTTGGCAGAGCGGCGTTCAGTTATTACTCACTCCCCTCTATGACTTTCTAAATGTTTCTTAAAGAAACACAGTGGTTAAACCATTTAAAGCAAACATGAAACCATCAGTAACCACTTATAATTATTAATAAATCGGATGAATTGTAAGCGTTTATACAGATTTATTAAAGTGTTCCCAAAATGACTCCGAATACCTCTTTAGAGAATATTAGGGGGCAAAGCCATGAAACATTTTATTAACAAACACTCGAGCATAATCACTCTAATATTCATTAGTAGTTTCTCAATGTGGAGTTGTAGCAAGGGTAGCATATCAAGTTCTTCAGCCACGCTAAAAACTGCGGTTCAAAGCAACGCGCCAACAAACGATGATAGCTCCGCTTCCAAAACCCTCGACAAAGATAACAACATCTGGACATCCGACTATAAGGAACTAAATGGTTTTGCCATTGAAATCCCTCCATCAGAACTCTCCAGCAAAAACCTTCTGATTACAGCAAAACTTAAAGGTGATTCACCCGACTACTCACTTCTTGTCACCGGTGATCGTCCGCTTTCAAATCCATTCACAGTAACGTTACCAAAAGCCATGCAGGAGACGATAAATGGTCTAAGCATGAATCAAATCCAAGTGGTCCTAACACCCACTGACGCTAAAGGTAATGTTACAGGCAGCGACATTATTTTGAGTTCTTCCGACTACGGTAAAATTGGGAATAGCATTATTATGACCCTCGACAGTTGGGGTTTCATCAAAGTCGGAAAAATTCCCGCGAGTCAAACACCTGCACCGACTGCAGTCAATATTGTTAGCCTCGCACCAACAGTTGCAAGCGGTGGATATAAAGCTGGCGATACGATAACTATTGCCATGAATTTCTCAGAAGCAGTCACGGTCACCGGAACTCCGACGTTGAACCTGAATTTCGGCGCTCCAGCAAAAGCGAGCTACAGCGCAGGATCAGGGTCAACAGCACTTATCTTTTCTTACACGGTTGCAAACGGCGACAATATCAGTCCGCTAGAATATGCGAGCACGTCTGCCCTCAATCTCGAAGGCGGAAGCATCAAGAACGCCGCTGGCACGTCGGCAACACTCACTTTACCAGCACCTGGCGCAGCCGGATCTCTTAGTGCCACCACCGTCATTGCAGTCGACACGACACCTCCTTCAGCGCCGTCACTGACTGGTGCAACTCTCACCAACAGCACTCAACCAACCATCAGTTGGACTAGCGGTGGCAGCGGTAACGGAACTTATCGCTACAAAATGGATAGCTCTGATCTTACCACTGGTACGACAACAATTTCTTCGACCAGCATGACACCATCTACACCACTAACAGATGGCGCCCACACTCTTTACGTTCAAGAACGTGACGCAGCCGGCAACTGGTCTAGCGCTGGTAGCTTTGCATTTACAATTGATACCAATATGCCTGGTGCGCCGGTAGTGACGAGTAGCGTAAGCACTACAGCCAACGACCAGCCCACTTGGACTTGGACATCTGGCGGTAATGGTGGCAGCGGTTATCGCTATAAACTCGATAACAACACGATGACCTCAGGCACAACCGCTACAACTCTTACCACATTCACTCCATCTTCCGCTTTAGGCGAAGGGGCTCACACTCTTTACGTTCAAGAAGTAAATAGCAACGGCAGCTGGTCGCCAATCGGCAGCTACGTCGTAACTGTAGACACTCTTCCTCCGACAGCGCCCAGCGTGACTTCGACAGCTTCGCTTACGACTAACACTCAACCGACATGGACTTGGACAGCGGGCGGCGGCGGGAATGGTCAGTACCGCGTCAAATTAGACAATAGCACGATGACTGCAGGAACAACTGCGCTTAGTGTCGCAACATTCACACCAGCGAGCGCATTAGCTGACGGAGCGCACGTTTTGTATGTTGAAGAACGAGACGCTGCCGGCAACTGGTCTGCGACAGGTTCTTACTCGGTCACTGTTGATAGCGATCCACCAACTGCACCAACTGTTTCGGGTACTGCGGCAGTTAATATCTTAAAACCAACATGGACTTGGTCGGCTGGAACTGGTGGCAACGGAACCTTCCGCTACAAGCTCGGTAGCAGCGATCTAACAACAGGTGCCACCACTACGACTGCAACCACTTATACTGCAGCCTCTGACTTGACCGAGGCAGGACATACTCTTTACGTACAAGAACGGGATGCAGCAGGTAACTGGTCACCATCCGGAAGCTTTACCACCACCGTCGATATTCAACCGCCAACTGTCGACGCTGGAACAAATCTGTCGACTAGCGCACAGTTTACTCGAACAGCAACGGTCACCGGTGCAACCACTTATCAGTGGTCAAAAACATCCGGCCCAGGAACAGTCACTTTTGGTTCTGCGACTGCCGCAAGTACCACTATCAGCGCAAACACGACTGGAAGCTACGTCATTCGCCTCACCGCGACCGATGCAGCAAATAATACCGCCTACAGTGAATTTACACTCTCATGGACCAACAACGACGGTATCGCTCCGGGAGTTCCTACTCTCGACATCACCTCTAAGGTCTTCAATAGCAACTTTACAGTAACGGCAACTCAGAACGCTACCACCGACGCCGATTTCACAGAATTTCGCTACACCACAACGGGGACTGCGCCGACAAGTTGTAGTGATGGCACAGCAACATCTGGTGCTATTACCATTTCAGCCACGACGACGTTAAAAGTCGTCGCCTGCGATGCGGGTGGAAATATTTCAGCAACAGCAGCAACTGGAACATATACTCTCGATACTACAAATCCATCTGTACCTAGCCTTGATATCAGTACAAAAGTCTTCAATAGTAACTTCACAGTGACTGCAACACAGAACGCTACTGCTGATACAAACTTCGTAGATTTCCGTTACACCACGACAGGAACCGCGCCTGCGAGTTGTTCTGCTGGTACTTCAACAAGCGGTGCGATCTCCATCACAGGAACAAGCAACGTTACATTGAAACTTATCGCTTGTGACACCGCAGGTAACGCCTCTCCAGTAGTCACAGGGGCGTATGTTTACAATAACAGCACTCCACTTGTTCCAAGTTTAGATATTAGCTCGAAAGTATTTAACAGCAATTTCAACGTCGCGGTGAGTGAGAACGCCACACCAGATGCTGGATTCCTTGAATTCCGCTACACCACAACCGGTGTTGCGCCAACAGGTTGTAGCGATGGCACAGCATCTAGCGGTGTAATTGCGATCACTGGCACTAGCAACGTAACACTGAAAGTTATTACTTGTAATTCAGTTGGCAACGCTTCACCAGTTGCGACTGGGACCTACACTTATGACAACACAGCACCACTTACGCCAACATTAAATGTCAGTTCTAAAGCTTTTAACAGCGACTTCTCAGTCACTGCCAGTCAGAATGCAACGACCGATGCTAATTTCACTGAATTCCGCTATACCACTACAGGCACAGCGCCTGCAAACTGTAGCGCTGGCACAGCAACCAGCGGCTCCATTTCGATCACAGGAACAAGTAACGTCACATTAAAAGTCATCGCTTGCGATGCAGCAGGGAACGCCTCTGCAGTCGCTGCAACTAGTACCTATACCTATGACAACACAGCTCCACTTACGCCAAGCATTGATATTAGCTCTAAAGTCTTCGGTTCGACCTTCACCGTCACTGCAACGCAGAATGCAACCACCGATGCCAACTTTCTTGAGTTCCGCTACACCACAACCGGCACGGCACCTGCAAGTTGCAGCGCAGGTACTGCATCAAGCGGTGCTATATCGATTACTGGCACAAGCAATGTTACTTTAAAGGTCATTGCCTGTGACTCAGCGGGTAATGCTTCCGCTGCAGTGACTGGAACTTACACCTATAGTAACAGTACACCACTTATACCAAGCCTAGATATCAGCTCAAAAGTATTTAACAGTAACTTCACTGTTACAGTCTCGCAGAATGCAACACCAGACGCGGACTTTACAGAATTCCGCTACACCACAACTGGTACGGCACCAACAAGCTGCAGCAATGGTACAGCATCCAGTGGATCCATCAGCATCACCGGAACAAGTAGTATCACCCTTAAAGTCATCGCTTGTAACGCTATTGGTAATTACTCACCAGTGGCTACCGGCACCTATACTTACGACAATACCGCACCACTTACTCCAAGCTTAAGTGTTGCATCGAAAGTGTTTAATGCAGATTTCACGATCACTGCGAGCGAAAACGCAACAACCGATGCTAACTTTACCGAATTCCGTTACACTACTACCGGCACTGCTCCTACTGACTGCAGTAGCGGCACTGCTTCCAGTGGCTCCATCAGTATTACCGGTACAAGCGACGTGACACTCAAAGTGATTGCTTGTGATGCGGCAGGTAATAAATCCTCAGCGGTCACCGGAACTTATACCTACGATAATACAGCACCGCTTACACCAAGCATCGACATTACCACTAAAACGTTTGCAAGCAGCTTCACCGTTACAGCGACACAGAATGCGACCACCGATGCCAACTTTCTTGAGTTCCGCTAC
>CAZUYQ010000017.1:50302-53848 GCA_964624705.1 uncultured Polynucleobacter sp. | reverse complement strand
GGTAAACGCATAGGTATTTTTGGCTCTATCGGAAGCGGCAAATCCACCTTGTTCCATCTCTTAACACGGCTTTATGATCCACAACCGGGACAGATTTTTCTGCACGGCCATGATGTGCTTACCTATTCGCCACGCGAAGTCCGCTCGTTTATTGCTTTTGCGCAGCAGACCCCACTGCTATTCAGCGAGACCATCCGCGACAACCTCTTACTTGGCTTTGAAGAGGGGTCAGTATCACAGGCGCAGCTAGAGGATGCGGCCGCTCGCGCTCAGATTTTATCGGAAATTAAGCGTTTTCCTGATGGTTGGGATACGGTCGTTGGCGAAAACGGGGTACGCTTATCAGGTGGTCAAAAACAGCGTTTAGCTCTCGCTAGATTGCTTCTAAGAAAAGCCGAAGTTTATATTCTCGATGATGTGTTATCGGCTGTCGATCACGATACTGAGCATCGTTTGATTGAGACGCTCCTTGCGACGCAGGCAACGTTACTGATCGCCTCACATAGATCGAGTATTCTGGAGCCGTGCGATGAGATCCTCGTGCTGGATCAGGGTAAATTAATTGGTAGAGGTCGCTTCAAGGAAGTCGAGTCCTTAATACGAGTGAAAGAAAGAGAACGCGAGTCCTCTGAAGGCGGTCCAGCATGAATCCTAGCAAGACCACCGGCGTCGCATCGTCAGCAACTAATTTTCGATCCCTGGTAAAACTCTGGCCATGGTTAAAATCGAGTAAAGCTTTCCTAGTTGTGGCCTTGCTGATGATTCCTGCATCGGCGATGATTGAATCTCTAAGTCCTATTGTGGTTCAGCGCACGATCGACTTAGGGATATCAAAACATGATTTAGGCGCTATTTATTATTGGGCAAAAATCTACATCGGGTTAGTCTTTGCATCCTATTTTTTTAGAGCGGCGCAAGCAATCACGACGGCAACTGCGGTTCACCGCATGATGCTTGATATGCGTTCGTCACTCGTGGGCCATGTTCTGCGTTTACCTTCGTCATTTCACGACAAACAACTAAGTGGCGCCCTCGCAACTCGCGCTACAAGTGATTTTGACAATCTGAGTGAAAGTTTAAATCAGGGTGTTCTATCGTCGGTAATCGATGTTGTGGCCCTCATTGGTTGCATTGTCGGGATGTTTATTCTCTCCGTAAAACTTGCACTTATTACGTTAGTGTTACTGCCCGCCGTGACTTGGATCGTGATTTGGTTCTCCCGCAAACTGAATGAAGCGATGATGTCTGCCCGCAAGAAAATCTCTGCCTTGAATGGCTATACGCAAGAAGCGTTATCTGCCATGCCTGCCGTTAAGCTTCTCAATGCAACCAAACAAGTAAGTGGACGCTACAAAAAACTGAATCACGATCATCGTGACGCCCAGATGCAGTCTGTTTTTTACGATGCATTTATGTTTGCGACCTTAGACGGCATTGCCTCTATTACCCTAGGAATTGTGCTGTTTACGGTGATCCGCACAGTCGGTATCGGCTCGGATTTAACAGCGGGAATCATCATTGGTTTTGTCCAATATGTGCAGCAGATTTTCGAACCACTAAAACAACTCGGCACTAAAATGGCGATGCTCCAGGGTGCGTTTACTTCCATCGACCGCATCTTTGGATTACTGGACCGCAAGGAACATATTCCCGGAACCGAGAACACCACTTGGACGAGCGCACCTCATGTTGAATTTTCGCATGTGAATTTTAGTTACGGAGCCGAGTCTGGGGAAGTTCTTAAGGATGTGAGTTTTGATTTGCCGGCTGGTTCGTCGCTTGCAATTGTCGGGGCAACAGGTAGCGGAAAATCCACTATCGTAAAATTACTTTGTAAAATGTACGCAGGCCACCAAGGTCTCATTAGCCTAAATGGCCGGGATATTAATAATTTTGATGCCATGGAACTCAGAAAGCACATGGCCATCGTGCCGCAGGATATCGTTCTCTTTGAAGCCAGCGTCGCCTTCAATATCAGTCTCGGTTCGCCTGATGTGACCATGGAAAAAATAAAAGCAGCAGCCATCATCACCGGAGCCGATCGATTTATCAAAGATCTGCCCGATGGCTATGATGCTTTGATTCGCGAAGGTGGCGGCAATCTAAGTCACGGACAACGACAGTTGATTGCATTTACGAGAGCACTCGTCCGACAACCTGGAATATTAGTCCTTGATGAAGCGACTTCATCGATTGATCCTCAATCCGAAGCTCTGATTCAAGAGTCGATTGCGCGGATTTTAAAAGGACGTACCGTGATTATCATTGCTCACCGATTGAATACGATCAAGCATTGTGACCGCGTTCTTGTGATCGAATACGGCAAAGTTCAGGAAAGTGGAACGATTCCGGACTTGATGGCAAAACGTGGGAGATTCTTTGAATTGCAAAGTCATGGTTCTTCCGCTTTTTAAGTCGCAAATAAACTAATCATTGCTCCAAACGTTCTAAATTTTTAGAACAAATTTTAACTCGCCTGCAGATTTGCCTGGAATCACTATGTTTTTCTGGTGTAGTTATTCTATTCAAGCTTCCATACACTGGAGAAAACTATGAAAGTGCTCATTTTTGGTTTAATAATTTTGGCAGATTCATGTTTTGCGGCGCCGCCGATCCCCTGGAGTACGATACCTCATACCACTCAAAAATCCTCAAATTTTGCAGACAGCAGAACGGTCGCTCGGTCGACGATGACCGCGCTATCGACGGAAGTAAGTGATGCATGCTCAGCTGCAAAAGGTTATTTGAGTTTTACGTTAACTTATGGGCAATGCGAAGATGACGGTAGCGGGCTAATTGTCTGCAAATATGAGCGTCAGATGCAGTGTGACAAAAGTTCAGGACATTACAACGACACTGAATTCAGAGATTGGTCAGACGGGTCCTCTGTTAAAAGAATCGCCTATAATAGACCTGCTGCGATGCGCAATGCTTTAGATGAAATAGAAAAACAATTTTCCGCTTTAAAAGATCTTTGCCCCCAGACCGAAGCCGAATGGTATAGCAGCGAAGGTGTTCAAGGCGAAACATCGGGTAGAAATGACGACGGCACGTATGTTGCCATGTATCGTGTTTCTGGGCGTTGCACTTATAAAAAATCGGGAAGATAACTATGAAACATTTTCTAGCAGTCGTCTTTTTTTATGCAAATGTATCTTTTGCATTGCCAATCCCTTGGAATACAGATCTCAGCGCCCCAGGAAATGGATTTGGATTGAAAAAAGCTCGCGAATTAGGTCGTGCTAACTTTGAGTACCAGGTGTTGGAAATATCTGCTGAATGCAAACGCGGCAGCGGACAAATTTGGCCACGTATCATGATAGCAGGTAAATGTTTCGAAGAAGCGTCTGGCATGGGTAAATGCGCTTATTACGGGAAGGTCTCATGTCTTGATGCAGAGTCTATAGCAGGTAACCCGTATCTAAGCCTTCTGCCGTCTGGATGGAGTGAGACCATCAACATAAGCCGGCAAGCGAATTCACGTGATGCCGCGTTTAAACTCGTAGAGGCAGAACTTGACGTCCAACGAGCCTTGCTAAAAACAGC
>CAZUYQ010000017.1:34895-50139 GCA_964624705.1 uncultured Polynucleobacter sp. | reverse complement strand
AAACACTCGCGTGTCGATGCGGAGCTTTGCGAGCAAACTCGGTGTTTCCACTTCAACCGTGTCAGAAATTTTCCAGGGAAAAAGATTGGTCACAGAAAGACTTGCGCAGCGATTTAGCGAACGTCTCGATTTGAGACCAGAACAGAAGGACTGGCTACTTCGGGCGGTGAAAATAACAAAATCAAAATCTCAACTCCCAGATGACGACGAGATGATTACCGCAACTGACAACTTGTTTCAAAAAATTGATCTTGGGACTTTTGAGTTATTATCAAATTGGTATTATTTGGCCATTCTTGCCCTAGGGAATATTAAGAATAATTCTCATTCGATCATTTGGTTAGCAAATCGCCTAGGAATCGAGCGCATGCAGGCACGCCGCGCATTCACCACTTTAGAGCGACTTGACCTATTAAAAAAAGAGCGAAATGGATTTCGTCAAAAGGGTCATCCAATTTCCATAGAAACAAAAGGCTACGAATCAGCCATCAAAACGTTCCTCAAGCAACATCTTGAAAAAGCTGCTGATGCGTTGGATGTCATTCCTGCTGAGGAGCGGGAGATTTCGTCCATGACAATATCCATAGATCCCAAAAACATTGAGAAGGCCCGCAAAATGATAAAACGCTTTCGTAGAGAGCTCAGTGCATCTCTCGAAATAGGTGACGTTTCCCGTGTTTACAGCTTATCGATTCAACTATTTCCTTTGGATCAATTGGAGACAAAATAATGAAGTTTATCGGCCTTGCAATTTTAAGTTTTATTTTGCAGTCCTCCAGTGGTGGTGGCGAAGTGGGAGGAAATGGCGACGGAATTTCAGCATTCTTTGTGCGTGCCGCATATGTCCTACAGGCAAAAATGGAAAAAAAAGAAAACGAGGGCACTGTTTTTTTGAATGAGTTCAAAGCGGAGACCTTTAAATCGCTTCTAAACACGGTGACCGAAGTTATTGGTAAAGACCAAGAGGAATTACTTCGTGGCCGTGATGGACGCCTTAAAGACGTGAAAGTGATCTTTGATGCGACGGGGCATCCTCATATTCTACTTAGAGCAGAAGTTTGGGATCGATATTTAAGTCAACTGAGACCTGATTACCGAATGGTTCTTCATGCGTACCTGTATGCCGCAAAACTAGATGATTCGATGTATCAGTATTCATCGCTTGTGCCATTGGAATCAATGGGTTTAGCAGAAACACTATCAGATGACGGCGTATTCCATGAGTTTGCGACACCTTATCCGCTCAAGAAATTAAAAAAAATAAAAGCTGGTTATCTTGGTATAAGTTTTGACGGTACGAAAATAGCGACTTTCAACGAACGGGGTCTTCTAAAGTGGCAATATCGACTCATTGACGCTTATGCGGTCGACGTCGACAGCGATTCCGATAGTTCGTTTTCGATTTTTGCAAGGCATGGTGACAAGGTTGAAATTTTAAGAGTAGATATGGCAGGTCACGTGCTCATGACGAAATCATACGATGAAGCGCATACCCCGCTTGCCGTTTATGAAAGAACGTACCTTACGGACAAAACAATCTTTCTGCACGATGCAGGATCGCCCCATGAAAATCCGAGAATTCTTTGGACTGCGGATGAAGGTGTGGTGATACGTGGCGGTATTTCGGGATTTTTTTATGTCTATGGCTACAAACAGGTCGGAGATAAGAGGTTCCCGTTCTTCGCGAAACCCGGGTCCTTTTCAAATATATTTGAAGATATCGAAGGAGAATTTAGTGCCGCGACATATACGCGCGCAAACAATATACGGTTAGGAGGTAAGACAAAGGACGGCAGACCGTTTTTGGTAGACGCACTCATTGGTGAAAGATTCAGTGGAGCTGTTCCCTTCAGCAAAGCGCAATTTCTAAATTATCCCGGGGCAACAGTAAAATCTTTTGCACGTACTGGTAAAATCGATTCGATTGCCGTGAGTGACGGACGTTCTTCAGCTCTATTCTCGTATGATGAATATGGTAAAATTCGGTTGTCGCAGTTATTTTCTGATGAAGTGCTTCAAGATGTCGTCGAAGCAGATGAGTCGGGGCATATAGTTATTGGCTCAAGTAAGAAACTATTTAAGTCCTATGCGCTACGTGGACGATCTTGGACAACTTCCTTTACAATGGAAAACGGTGAAGAATCCTGCGAGAGATTTTGGCCAGAGAAAATGCAGCAGTCCATGGACTTGTGTAAGGCTGAACGCGGTGTCTTTAATACGCTGTGTTATGCCAAACCTCGTAGAGCAGAGAAACCACCTTTTGTAGAACGGATGGTAAGATGTGATCAAACTGACACACAACCGGTGATGATAGATTACGCCATGCTTGGTGGGACATGGTGGTCATCCTTTGCAACTATTCATCGTAAGGATAAGTATGGCGAATCCGGCAGTCTAGCATCCTCGCAGTTTGAGTTTATAGTAACTGGTGACAAAATTTCGATTGATGGTGGCATATGTTTAAATACTCAAGGGTGTCCTGCGTCTTCCGATTATGAGCCTTATTCGAAAGTAGAGGGAACCATTAAAAATAATCGAGTGTGGTTGACCTGTGGAGGAAACCCATATGAGGCCGGTGGGATTGAAAGCAATACGTTAACGCTTAAATTACCGGTGACAGCGCAGTGCGACCGTATGTTTACGCTTACAATTAAGCCAGGAGTAAGGCCTGACCTCTTGAGCGTTGAGGCTAGTCGTTATGACAATTATTGGGGTAAATTAACTGGACTCGCTATTATAGAGAAGGATTTAAAACCGTTCGTCAGTATTGTAAATGGAAAATAAAAAAACCCTCTCGAGGCTTGAGCTTCGAGAGGGTTTCTTGTGGGTGTCGTTGATTGAAACGAATTAGAGAAGAAGTTTTTTGATGTTGCTAGCCATAATTGGAACCGCTTCCCTTACCACGTAACGAGGAGAAGGCGGGTTACTTTGAGCATACGGGCCAATCTCGACGACGATCTCTGCGGCACGTTTATTGGTGAAGCTCTGCGTAATCCATGAGGACCAGTTCGTATCCGGCTGACCAGAGGCAACGAGAGATGGTATGAAAGTCATATTCTGATCGAGAGGGAAAGCACCGATCTCGGCATACCATTGACCTTCACGCATGACCGCGCAACCGAAGAGCGGGAAAGCCGCAACTTGCCAGGAATAAAATCCCTCATAAGTCGGAGCTTCGCCCAAATACTGGATTGGTTGGCCAGCGCAGGCCATATTTAATCGACTGACCGTCTGACTTAGTTCGGTAGCGAAAGCGTTTTGAAAAGGCGAACCCATAGCACCGTTAACATTCGTAAAAACATTGATATAAAGCTTCGCCATCGCAGCCTGTGGATTTATCGGCGCACTAGCACTGACTAGCGAATTATCCGAAGATAAAACGATACTATTATAAGACATCATGTTCATCGTCATAAAACGGAACGTGTTATATAAAGGATCGCCCGGACTATTGAACAAAATTGGCGGTGTCATATTGCAGTACTGCACTGGACCCGCAGGCATTTGTAACTCTTGAAGAGTCTGAAACTGGGTACCAGAAGCTTTACAGCTATAAGAGAACGGAGCTGCCGTATCGCGAGCTTGTCCACCTTCGATGTACTGGAAATTCAGAGTTCCAGTATTATCGAAAGTGCTGGATCGAGAAACCATATGAAAACCATTTGGAACGTTCACTGAGAACATATCGCCGACTTGTTTAACGACAGGGCCACTAACAACGCCGCCACCATTCATTCCACCGCCAGGAATTCCCTGACCATTGTTAGGAATACAGTCTGGGATCGGGCCATTATTTGGCTGACCATTATTAGGACGACCTGGACGGCCATAGTTTGGCTGACGGCCTCCTCTTTGGGAACCATTACCATACTGCTGGCCCATCTGCCCGTTCGGATACTGGCCACCCATTTGGCGACCATACATTCCACCTTGGTTATTACCAAAGAGACCTGTGTTCAGATTTTGGCCAAAGCCACCAGCTTGTTGCTGACCGTTGCCATACTGACCTTGCTGCGGGTAACCAGCAACTTGGCCATTACCGTATTGCTGACCATTACCAATCTGTTGTTGGCCACTAGGTAAGCAGTTGGTTTGCCCGGCTCCACTACCACCGACGGTAAAGGAAATCATCGTCGGCATGCCAACAGTTCCTGAAGCTTCATGAACCGCCATCACAGTGAAATAATACTGTCCAGCCTGTTGAAGCTGAATAACTTTTGGCGACACACAGTCTTCAAAGACCGCTGTGCCAGCGTTTTGAGACGTCTCAAGCTTACATTTATAGACGATACCAGGAACAGCCGACTGACTGTTCTTTAAGCCAAACTGAATCGACGTACTGCCGACTTGAATACTTTGCCCATCAACAGAGGCACGGTTGCCAATTTCGACTGCAAGAGCATCAGCCACTGGCGCAACAGCATTAGGTGTTGGAGCCGGTGTCGGGGCTGGGGCAGGCTGTACTGGGACGGGTGCCTGAGCCGTTTGCTGTGAAGCAGGTGCAGGTTCATCATCGGATTTCTTCTGTCCGCATCCTGCCACTAACATGGCAGTTAGGCCTACGCAGAAGGCACTCTGCAACTTTATATTAGAATTCAATTTCACAGGTTTCATTTGATTCTCTCCTCACTTTCGCAACAACTACAAAAACCACTCAACGACAACATGAACCACGAAACGATTTATAATATAGTCATAAAATAAAGTCAACATTTTAAAGATTTAATTATTGATGAATTATTATTTTCAAAATTATTACATTCATATCATATAGTTATACAATATGGATAATTAGGGACTGGTATTATTTTGATACCATTATGGTTTCTAAGGGAAATATTGTCCCCATTTTTGCTCTTAATTTCGTCTTATTAAGGAGCAAATGCGCTTTTTATACGCAGTTACACAGAATCTTTAAAAATCTAAAGATGTCATTTTAAGGCGAATCCGCTAAACTAGGACCCAAGATGAAAAAACTATTCACCCAAATCAAAAACACTACTGAATCTTTTCGCTTACTTATAGCGATTGTCTTGGTGGGTTTGTGCATCCTCGTAAAAACGAGTCACGGACCGAGCGCTATTGATATCAGGTCTAGCGATGGGGCTGAACATTTAGCGACGGAACTACCCATTGCTACCCAAGCAGAAGCAAATCCAAGGAAGAGTTTCCCGGGTGCTCTAGGTCAGGCTTTAACCTTTGGTTTTCAAATAGAAACCCATCACGTGACGGTTTTGACTTGGCAGGATATTGATCGTGAAAAGCTGCGTTTACTCGGCGCAGCCCTAAGTATCCCAAAAGAGTTCTTTAATACTCATGCAGCATTAGCAGGCTGTGATCAGCTTAGCTACTCCAGAGGTCAATGTCGTTTTGACGTCGATTTCGCCAGCGGCTCTCCCGTCGTTATCGGCGGACCCAATGCGCTGCTGCACGATTATAAGACATCGGATGCCAGCCAAGATTTACCAGTTCACCTTTAACGCTAAGACAAAGCTTGGATCCTTGACAGAACCGTCTGGGGAATTATGATGCCTCAGCTGATTATTTTTACTTTTAATCTATACATCCAAATTTAAACTCCGGAGGTTTACGAGTGACAACCGAAACTGGTCATATTTCTATACACGCCGAAAATATCCTGCCCATTATCAAACGCTGGCTTTACAGTGAAAAAGATATTTTTATCCGCGAGCTAGTTGCCAATGCTGCCGATGCCATGACCAAACTGGCAAAGCTAAGTTTGATGGGCGAAGTCAAACGGCCTATTGAAGAACCTAAAATCACGGTCACCATTGATAAAGAAGCTAAGACGTTAACCATTAGCGACAACGGAATCGGCATGACTGCCGATGAAGTAAAAAAATATATCAACCAGGTGGCCTTCTCTGGCGTCAAAGACTTTGTTGCGAAATACCAAGACAAGGGCGATGAGCAGCAAATTATCGGTCACTTTGGTCTAGGCTTTTATTCGTCCTATATGGTGGCTGGCCAAGTTGAGATCGATACTTTAAGTTACCAAGAAGGCGCAACTGCTGCGCACTGGAAATGTGATGGTTCAACCGAATTCACTATGAATCCCGGTAAACGCACGACAGTCGGCACAGACATCACACTTCATATTTCGGAAGACTCTTTAGAGATGTTAGATCTCTACAAGATCCGTGAACTTCTGCAAAAATACTGCGCTTTCATCAAGCATCCTATCGAATTAGCAGGCGAAGTGGTCAACGATCCCAATCCGATCTGGACAAAGGCACCATCGCTTTTGACCGACAAGGACTACAAGGATTTCTTTAACAAAGTCTTTCCTTACCAACCAGAGCCGCTATTTTGGATTCACTTGAACGTCGATCACCCGTTTAATCTAAAAGGAATTTTGTTTTTCCCGAAATTACGCCATGAACTGGAAGCTAGCCAAGGCCAGGTCAAACTTTTCTGTAATCAGGTGTTCGTCGCCGACAACTGTAAGGAATTAATTCCCGAATTCTTGACCCTGTTAAAAGGTGTTATCGACTGCCCAGATCTACCTCTAAATGTCTCGCGTAGCTATTTACAAAACGATCCAACGGTCCAGAAAATCAGCGAACATATTATCAAAAAAGTCGCTGATAAACTGACCGGCATGGCTAAAACCGAACTCGATACCTATAAGAAATACTGGGATGATATTCAACCATTTGTAAAGTTTGGGATGTTAAAAGACAGCAAGTTTTATGAACGCATGGTTGATCACCTGATTTTCAAATGCGCTTCTGGCGAGTACCAAAATCTGGATCAATATCTCGAGAAAAACAAAGAAAAAACCGGCGGCAAAATTATTTACGCTTCAGACAGCCAGGCACAGGCCGCGGTGATAAAAATGCTCGCTGACGAAAATATCGATGTTATTATGGCTGAGACATTTATTGATAGCCACTTCCTTCCCTATGTTGAGATGCAAAGCGGCCGTAAATATAGCTTCCAGCGTGTCGATGCCGATATTACGAGCCACCTCAAAGATGCGTCGGCCGTCGATATGGTGGATCCAAGCGATAACAAAAAATGGAGCGAAAAGATCGACGATCTATTCCGCAAGCACCTATCTCGCGCCAATGTGAAAGTTAAAGTCGAAGCTCTCAAAACGGGTGCAATCCCGGGTATTCTCACCATTGATGAGAATATGCGGCGCATGAAAGAAATGTCACGGCATAGTCCCTTTGGCCCATCGGATAATCCATGGGAGTCCGAACACACGTTAATTATCAATCAAAATAGCCCGGCAATTAAAAGCCTACTAGAGATCGCCCGAGGCTTTAACAAAGACGACGATGTGAAGATGGTAGTTGAACACATCTACGATCTTGCATGGCTTCAACAAGGGAAGTTTGATGCCGAGATGATGAAAGGCTTTATGGAGCGTTCGTCAAAAATCATCGAGAAGCTTGGTGCCACTACGACTCCGGCTGTTTAAATTGTCTTCGCAAAAATAATGTAACCTATTAATTTTATAAGATTTAATAGGTTACATTTGTTTCACCTCAAGCCTTTAACTCCCGCTACCGATAGGTCTAGGAAGAGGCCGCGATTCGAAAAGGATCGTGAAGAGGGGGCATATGAAGATCAATCAAGTTGATGTTGCAAAGATCGCAATTCTAGTCAGCGGAATATTTGTCGGTTGTGCAAAAGTCGACGTCGATCATCGACCTCTGAAGGGCGTATCAAGCACCGCAAATATTTCAAACAATACCAACATGGTGATCGGTAAAGAACTCGCTTTCAGCGGCTTCCCCGATTGGTGCAATGCTAAACCTCAGGCAGACGGAACAACCTGTATTGTCTGCGAACGAAAAACAGACTCTCAGGAAACCGTCGAACTCAGCAATCTTTGTTTTGAACCTCGCGCCGATTTCGACCCAAAACTTCACTGCGGTCTTTCGCAAGTAGATTTAGGCATTAAAAACCTTCTATGTCATGCCATTGACAAAGATGTCAGTACGGATGCGTCACTTCTTGTCGATCGAGCGGCGACGATCCTTTCGACCGCACTTTTTAGCATAAAAAATGCCCTGCAAGACAAATACAAGGATGACGCCGCCGCTTTGGCCATCGCTATTGATGTCGCGCAATTTGCAAGTGATCATGTTCCCAGTGTTCTGAGCAATAAAGATATGCAGCAAACAGCGAGCGATCTTTTGCTGCTTGCCAATAAATATCTTGTGACGCCCTATCCGGACGGCGCCGATAAAGAAGCCATCAAAGTTCAGTTATTGGCAAAACTAAATCTCCTACATACGGAGTTCTCGGGCACGACAGCCTTTTCCGCAACAAAGCTTTTTAGCGTGACTCTCGATATTGCCAAAGTGTTCCCGCCGGAACGCCTTGGCAAGGCCGCTGATATCTTGACAGGTGTTGGACTGGGGACCCTCCTGGAAACCCGAAAACCCGAACTAGAACCGGCGATTGCAGGTTGGTCGGCAAATACCGTCGGATTCACTAGCGTTGATGAATTAATTCAACAGGTTAAAGGCCCCTAAAAACCTCTAGGCATATGCTGGCCCGAAGCCTATACTCCTGAGCTTTCCGACCTAAAACCGGGGCTTGGCACTGTCCGTCCCCATGTTCCGCAAATGGAGTATAAATGACTGCCAATAATGAACAACTCACTCGCCCGATCGATGAATCTTCCATCGCAGCGATGTTTGACCGTATTTCTGGACGCTATGATTTGTTAAATCGAGTCCTCAGCGCGAGACAGGACGTGCGTTGGCGCAATAAGCTTTTATCGATGGTTCCCTATCGTCCAGATGGACGTTTTTTGGATATGGCGACTGGGACTGGTGATGTCATTCTAACAGCGGCAAAACAACATCCTGAGTATACCTCGTTTATTGGCGGCGATATTTCACAAGGAATGTTGAATTTTGCAAAAATAAAATCCCAGGAAGCAAAACTAGAGCAGATTGAATGGCGTGTGATGTCCGCCGAGAATATCACGGTTCCAAGCGAGTCCTGCGATTGTCTGAGTATTTCTTTCGGTCTTCGCAACGTTGTCAATAAAGAGCGAGCCTTGAGCGAGTTCTCGAGGGTTCTAAAATTGGGCGGAATTCTGCTTATACTTGAGTTTTTCACCCCTGAGGGGGGGCTAATGTCGAGGCTCTTTCAATTTTATTTCCATTATATTTTGCCCGTGATTGGTCGACTCGTAAGCGAAAAAGAAGCTTACAAGTACCTGCCAAAGAGCGTCGCAAGTTTTTATAGTCCACAGGAATTACGAGATAGTCTAAAAATTAAAGGATTCCTAGTTGAACGCGAGATCAATTTCTTGTTTGGATCTTGTCGCCTGGTAAAAGCGCGGCGGGTATGAGACTAATTGAAAAATTCATATTCGAATTGATCCATAGCCTTCGCTGAACTTTCGGCTGGGACAACGGAACTTCCGCCAGCCACCGACTTTTGTCTTTGTTGTTTGGCGAGGATCTGTCTTGTAATAGCCAAAGGGTTTACTGCACGATCAAATGCAGGGCCGCCTAATTCCACACTCCGTTCAAATGCCGTCTCTGCTAAGGAGAGTTGTTCGTTGCGGACGTAGGCTAATCCTTGATTAAATAAAATTCGCGACATAATCAAAACTTGCTCAGGATCGCATCCCGCCAGCGCTTGCTGATAGAGTTTAGCGCCTTCTGCGAGATTGCCATTTCTTACTGCCATCACCGCACGAGTGTTCAAGAAGGACAAGATCGCATTGCTGAGATACTTGCGGCCCAGCCGCTCTAAAGCCTTAGAAGCGTCACCTTTCATCACATCTACTTTTGCCAAGCCTTCCTGAAACCGTTCATCTTTGCATCCGGTTAACTCGTGGCCTTTATTTAGAACTTTTTCGGCATCAAGCGCACGGCCGACATTCAGATAAGCATCACCCAAAACCAACATGCGTTCGGCGTTGAGTTCGTGAAAACGACTCATGCGTTTTAAAATATCTATTCCTTCCGCAATCTGGCGATTGCGAAGATAATATTGACCTAATTTATTGGCTGCCCAAAGGTTCTGAGGGTTAGCAGATAAGGTCTGTTTAAGATGAAAGACCATTCGTTTAAAATCTCGCCGCTCTTCGCAGACCAGCGCGAGCAAGCGGTTGACGTCTTCGCTTGCCTTGGGCATCTCGATTAAACGTTCATGCCATAGTTTAATTGCAGTAGCGTCTTTGCGTCGGATGGATTTAAGCACTTCACTTTCGACATAGGCCATACTGCCTGTATCGGCATTCTCGGCGGCCCGTTGTTTAATATAACTTCGCAGTTCTTCATCGCGGCGAGGGCCAAAGAATGTCTGCTTTACGTCCAATTCAACACCAAGCATCAATTCTTCATTTGATAACAGACCTGCAGTTGCCGCGAAGAAAAGCTTTGTTCCTGTAAAACCCTTTAATTCTATTAGGAATTTAGACATCGTCTGGATTGCAGAGCCATTATTAAAGTCAACAACCATGACCAAGAACGGTGCCGTTAAATCCACGTCAAGAACCGATTTGGTTGCCTTCATCTGCACAAACGTCAAAGACTGCAACGTTCGGCGCAACAACTCAGTGTGTGCGTCAACTCCCACTGCTACCACAACCTGGCTCCCAATCATGGTAAAGCGTGCGTGTTGAGTCTCGCTCATAGGGTCACCGGTTCTGCATAGTTTTGATTGAGAGCTTGCTCTTCTTTCATTGCAGACGCATGCATCTCCATCAACAACGCAATGCGAGCCTGATACCCGTGATTCATGCTTTCAAGTTGTTCACTAATCGCCGGATTCTGTATCGCAATGGATTGCCCCAGTTTTTTCATTTCGTGTTCCATCAACAAAAGAATGCGCGTCCAGCGACTGAGAGCAGTCCATTCAGTCAGTTTCTCGTCTAATGTGAGCAGTCGATGCACCACAGTGAGCGTCCGCTTAATAAGCAAAATATTTTCTTTTGGCGGACAGGTCGAGGCCTGCACGAGCCCCCAGCATTGATGGGCTATACCGATTTGCTCTAATGTCGTGACGGAACATGTATCCCAAGCACCCGCGTAGACATCCTCATCATGACGATCCATTGCCTTCACATACAAACTCGATATAAGCGAAATTAACTGATAGTAGTTAAATACTTCAGCACCCTGAACGCCAGGGCCCGCTAAGCGAATTTTTGGAGGTAACGCCTTGTTAGTCGCCAAAGACGAATTGCTCCTCTTTTTATATAAAGTGAGTGAAATGACACCCTATTATATCGCTAGGTGAGCCGTTCAAGCAATTGCGGCAAAATTTTTGAAAGTTCCTCAGGGTGAGCAAGAGTAAAATCTCTTGGAATCTTCTTAAACCAGGTGTTTTGTCGCTTTGAATATTGGCGAGTAGATAGTTCGATTCTATTCTGTAGCTCCATAAGAGAAAGTTTCTCATCTAGATATTGTAATACTTCCGCATACCCGATGCTTGTCATAGGTTTTACGGTGGGCGCTACACCTTGAGCCAGCAAGCTTTGCACTTCGTTCACAAGGCCAATATCGAGCATCGCCTGAGTACGAAGATGAATAGCCTTCAGAAGATCCGAGCGCGGAGGATCCATCACTAGCACTAAATGGTCACGATCAGCCTCTGCAAGCTTACTGGGTTGCGGAACCACCGACCCTGTGAGCAGAATGATCTCTAAGGCACGAACGACACGAAATCGATCATTCTGATGGACTTGACTTGCTCGCAGCGGATCTCGCTCACGTAGCTCAGTAAAGAGCGACTCACTCGTCCTCTTCTTGAGTTCTATCCTAAGGTTTTCATCTGTTGGAAGGTCGGCGTTCCAATTTTCACCTGCAAGGGCACGTAAGTAGAGGCCTGTGCCCCCTGTTACAATGGGCATACATCCACGAGAACGGATCTCTTCGATGCAGACCCTTGCTTTCTCAGCATAGGTACCCGCGTCACAAGGCTCCGTAGGACCTAAGGAGTCAAATAAGTGGTGACGTACCTCGGCTTGTTCAGCAAGTGAAGGCTTAGCAGAGCCAATATCAAATCCGCGATAGAGTTGAACTGAATCACAGCAAACAATCTCGCCCTGACAATGCTTAGCAAGTTCCAGTGCAACAGCCGACTTACCGCTCGCCGTTGGACCAACTACCGCAATAAACCGAATATCTTTTGTTACAGGCGACGTCGAGGACATCTACTTATTCCAATCAACGATCAAACCATTTAGCGATTGCAGTCTCATCCCACCATCTAAAGACCCGACGCCCGTGGGGGCAATTATGAAAGAAATCCACGCTGCGTGCTTCGGCTAACAAAGCCTTACGCTCGTTATCACCAAGCGGTTCCCCGGCCCGTACCGCAGCGTGACAAGCCATCGTCGCTAATAAATCATGGGCTAAGCCAGAATTTTGCTCGAGTGGAAGCGTTGATTCGTTATGGCGAATAAATGCATGAAGAAGCGCTTCTGGATCCGCCTTGGCAAGTATGGCAGGGACTGCTTTTAGTTCTATGGTCGTGCTATCTATCACATCCATTGCAAAGCCATTTTCTTCCATGATGGTTTTACATTCGACAAGTGCAGCAACCTCTTTGGGCGCAAAAGTTAAAACCTCAGGTACTAGAAGACGTTGACTTGCTTTCATTAATTCAGCCTTGTTACAAAGCTGTTCGTAAATAATTCGCTCATGAAACGCATGTTGATCTACAGCTAAAAGTCGTGCCCCCGTGCGACGTTCTCCATGGTTAAAAAGCAAATAACAATCCGCAATCGAACCGAGATAAGAAAGTTCCGACCACGGCACCGCCTCGCTCGAGGATGTTTTTGTAGAAATTTTTTCGTCGTCGAAATCGGTAAATAACGGTCGACTGGCTGGAGCGGTGTAGTCTGCCACAGCGTTATCCGACTCCGTTTGACCAGGCCAAGCGTTAAATCCAATGCCGTCGTTAGGACTTTTTACCGGTGTAGACCACAACGAGGAGGATCTAGGACTGACACCGGCATTACTTCGTGTCGCTGCGAACCAAGAATCAGTATTTGTTGAAGACGAGGGTGCAATTGGCGTTATCTGGGGACTTGTATGCCCAAGTTCTTCAGCACCACTCCATTCGGCCTTACGAATACCATCGCGAATTGCCATCGCAATCATACCTTGCAGTTCACTTGCGAACTGCAACCGCACCTCGGTCTTGCTTGGATGAACATTCACATCAACAAGCCCAGGATCGAGTGCTAGAAATAAAATCGCGATCGGAAATTTACCTTTGAGAAGATGCGAGTGATAACCGCGCAGGATCGAAAAGCGCAAGGCCTTGTCGCGCACAAATCTGCCGTTCACAAAAATATAAATATCGCGTCCTGTGGCCTTTTCCACACCAGGAGCAGATAGCAGGGCTGTCATTTGACCATAAGGTCCATCACAAGAGGTGTAAATCATGGGGAGTTTCGCATCTGATTTAAAGAGCTGTGAGAACCTTGTCCTTAACTCAGATTCGCCACGCAGTATCGAGGTCGGTGATGCGTCTGTTGGAGTTGAATCTAAATTTCCTGCTGAAACCGGCACTGCCGTGGCACGTAGCTGCTCTCGCCCGTTGTGAACAAGGGTAAAATCAACCTGCGGCCATGCCAGCGCCAGCGATTGCATCAGCTCTAAGACATTGCCGTATTCGGTACTCGCCGTTTTTAAAAACTTCCCACGAACCGGGACATTAAAAAACAAATCGTCGACAATGATGGTGGTTCCACCATTGGATTGCCATGATGATATATCCGGTTCCAGGCCACCCTCGGATACAACTCTTACACCCTCTTCAGCACCTTGCTGACATGTCATGAGTGTAAAGCGAGAAACAGAAGCTATTGATGCCAGAGCCTCGCCCCGAAAACCCATGGTGTGTAAATTAAAGAGATCTTCGTCCTTTCGGATTTTTGAAGTGGCGTGGCGGCGCAGAGCCAAGATCGCATCGTCGCGGTCCATACCAGCACCATTATCCGAAATAAGAATCCGCTTACGTCCACCTTCTGTCAGTTCGACGGTAATCCGAGTGGCGCCCGCATCTAGACTATTTTCGACCAGTTCCTTAACTACGCTAGCCGGCCTTTCGACAACTTCGCCAGCAGCAATTTTATTGATCAGATTGTCGTCCAGCAATTGTATATGACCCATGGTTGGGACTCCTGTGGGACTTAGGCCCAGAATGAAACTCATTATGTGTAAGTTCGGATCTTAAGGGAGCTAATCCCGGTCGGCTAGTTGAAAAACCACTTTTAGGGTGTCTGAATTCAAATTGGGTCAGTATTGGGGTGTCTGCATTGAAGTTAATGAAGTTAGGGTGTCTGAATCTAAGAATCAGCTTGCAGGGTGTCTGATATTGGCCTAAAAGAACGTCCCTATGAAAGCCATCTACGTCACCAGCGCCGCCA
The DNA here is from genome assembly GCA_964624705.1 of uncultured Polynucleobacter sp. GTDB lineage: Bacteria > Bdellovibrionota_B > Oligoflexia > Oligoflexales > RGVZ01 > CAMDKS01. Next base: position 35,753 of record CAZUYQ010000017.1, on the reverse strand, counting down.
AACCAGGTCAGCTTCCCGCAAGCAGCCTGCCCGAGTACGCCTTCTTTGGTCGTTCAAATGTTGGAAAATCATCCCTACTTAATAAACTCTTGAATCACACTGGGTTAGCGCGGACCAGCCGCACCCCGGGCCGCACCCAGATGGCCAACTTCTTTGCGGTTAACGACAAATGGCACCTCGTGGACTTACCGGGGTATGGCTATTCCAAAACCGCCAATCTTGAACACCGTGAGTGGCAGGATTTGATGCAGGCTTATATTGACCGTCCGCAAATTCTTAAAATGTTATTTCTCTGGGACCCACGCCGCGATCTCGACGAAATCGATTGGGATCTAATGTATGCTTTGGGTGGTCGAGCCCCTGTGGTCTTCATCATGACTAAATGCGACAAACTCAATCGCAGCGAGCTTCAGCAGAAAACCAAGTTCTTTGAGAACGAAATTCGTTCTAGAGGAATTTTCCTCGAGCAAGTTTTTGCGATCTCGACACTAAAAGGAAATAGTGTCGATGATCTAAGAAAATTTTTGTTCGAAGTCCCTCAAGGCGTGTAATAGACCGTAACGCGTACGGCATCAACATAACCGCCACCGTTTCCAGCAAAAACTGCGCGAATCGAAACACCAAAGTTCGCATCTAAAATATCGGCGCGGGTCCAAGTGGTTCCCCATAAATTTGAATTGCTACCGCGATTGACGACAGCATAAGAAGTTGGCCATGCCGTAGGCTCTGTGACAGGCGATCCGACGACGCTACCAGCTTTCATCAAAGACACGGTATGATCCGAAACCGAGTTCATGAAAACAGACTGCTCTGTAATTCCAACTACAAAACCAACGATTGTCGCGCCAACAGGTACAG
>CAZUYQ010000017.1:26843-34885 GCA_964624705.1 uncultured Polynucleobacter sp. | reverse complement strand
ACAGTAGAAAAATCATATCCTGTTAGCTGCAGCAAATCTGTTGTCGCTCCAGGACCAGTCGCATTAGTTACAGTAGATGCCGAAGCATTTGGAGCTCCCGTGGCTTCACTAATTGTCACCCACGCCAAACTTGAACCAACATTTGCTACGGTGGTCGCGTACGAACTCACTGATAATATCGCACCACTATCTGCGATAGCGAGAGACGCACCCGTGCTCATCTCACCCACGGCATTTTTGGTATAAACAAGTAGATGAGTCGCTGTTGGGCTCGTAGGAATAGCTGTGTTAGCTCCGAAAGTATGTGTAACGTCTGAGCCTGTGACCGCAATCGTCGCGATAGGAGTTGCGTTTTGTTTTGTGGTCGCATCTGAACCCCAGTAAAGAACATAATGGGTAACGTCTGCTTCAGATGTAGCAGTAGTAATTGTGACGTTGCCAGCAATTTCTCCGGCATCGGTATCAGAATCGGTAAAGGCAATACCTGCAGCCGCATGGATTGGAACACTCGTATCAACAATCGCAACTGAAGCACCCGTAGCCATTTCACCGTCTGCATTTTTCGTAAATACTAGCACGTGAGTGGCTGTAGGGCTGGTCGGTATAGCCGTATTTGCAGCAAGATTATATGTCACGTTAGCGCCAGTAGCAGCGACATTGGCAATCGGAGTCGCATTTTGTTTCGTTGTAGCATTGGATACCCAGTATAGAACATAATACGTGACAAATGACTCATATGCCGCTTTAGTGATATTGATCGTTCCGCCTAGCTGTGCAGAGTCGTTATCTGTATCCGTGAAAGCAACACTTGCTGCTGCATGGGTCGGCACTCCTAAATCAACAATTAAGAAGGCTGTGCCTGTGGCCATTTCACCGACCGCATTTTTGGTATAAACAAGAATATGCGTCGCCGCTGGACCGGTTGGAATCGCCGTATTATTAGCAAAAACATAGCTTAGATTGCTACCAGTCGCGGCAATGGTAGCGATAGGCGTTGCATTTTGCTTTAAACTCGCGCTAGCGCCCCAATACACAACATAATGCGTTACGTCTGTTTCATTGGTCGCTTTTGTAATATTAAGCGTTCCGCCTATTTCCAAACCATCAGAATCTGTATCGCTTAAAGACAAACCAACTGCGCCGTGGGTTGGAACTGTGGCAATAGAGGGCGTGCTATCAGGAGTTGGTGTCGGCGTCACTGGATTTACTTTCCCATCCTCGGGAAAGACCGTAAATTTTTCGTCCAGCGTCGTTTTATTCAGTCCGGAAACCAATGCTACAGCAAAATTTCCAGATTCTATTTTGGGAATCACAGTATAGCTTAGACCGGTTGTCGCGTCCGTAGCAAAAGACAGATTACTATGTTCGATATAATAAACATGGTCTTTTCCATCAGTGCCACTGACGACAACGACCGCGACCGTATCGTCTTCGATCACTCCACCAACAGGAACATTGATCTTAAATTGAATCGACATATAGGGGTCGGCAGCCGTACTAGTGCCTGTAAGGTTGGATATCATTTGCACCGGACCAGCTGGAATAATGGTATCAGCAGCTAATCCAGTTTTTTCTAAAAAAGCTGTTTTAGACATTGAAGAAAGTGTTATCTGCGCCTGAATAGCGAACGACCCGGCAGGAACTGTGATCTTTGCATTTTCGTTTTCTAAAACGATGTCTTCGGTGAGTGAAGATTTTTTTGTTACTGAATCAGTCCCCAGTAGCGCGGAACCGTGGCGCGTTGAAACATCAACCTTACTCTCACACGCGCTTATCCCCAAAAAACAAGAAAGAAAACTCAGCAGAACAAAAGTACGGCTAAAGTAAGGAACTAAAATTATTTTGGTTCGGTGTCTCATACACTGTCTCTTCCCAATATCGGTTAACAGGCATTACGCCTTTCCCCAAGTTATCGGCAAAACTATCCAGGAATTTAAACGAACCAACGATATGATAAATTATCCTATGATATTAGATCCTTATAAATAAAAAACTGACCCCATTAGAAATTCTCCCAAAAGAACAATTTAGCATCGGGGTCAGGAAATCAATCCTGGCGTGTCAAATTAATCGGCTTTTCCGTCGTCGCAAGCATATTATCTTCGATGCGAATCCCGCCAAATGGCATCAACTCATCGCACAACACCCAGTCGAAGGTGTTCGCTAGTCTCATATCTCTAAGCTTCTTAATAAGTGCCGGAATAAAATAAACTCCTGGCTCGATGGTTACTACCTGTCCTGCAGCGATCACTGAGGTGTTGCGTAAGTATGGATTGTCATCACTAGATTTACGTAATTTCATCCCTACATCATGAACTTGAATTCCCAAAGAATGACCAAGTCCGTGGGGAAACAAGCATCTCGTGGCTCCAGATACGACCAGATCTTCGACCGATGCCGATGAAATTTTTAAATCTACCACAAGTTTTGCTACTAATTCGTGAGCATGATTATGCAAGTCTTGGTAATCAGTGCCAGCAATAAATTTATCGCAAAGTTTTTTCTGCAGCTGTTCCACTCCCACAATCAATTCTGCAAATTTTTCTGCGCCGCGTGTTTTGCCGCGAACGTAGGTCCTTGTGATATCCGAGGCATAGCCATTGCGTGTATCTCCGGCATCAACAAGTAGCGAGAGATCACCAGACCTTTCCGTTCTGTCGTAGTGTACGTGGTGCAAGATTGCCGCGTGAGTTCCCAGGCCGACGATATTGCCATACGGAACTGAAAAATCCGTCTGCTTCGTCACTCGTAGATACTCGTGATGCAAAGAAATTTCTGAAACATTGCCGCCTATCACGAACAATTCTGCAAGGTGGGCATGGCCTTTAAGAGCAGAAATATTCGCAGCCCGAATACAAGCTATCTCATAACCTGTTTTCGCCGTGCGCGTCGCATCCATCGCAGAGACAACATCGCATGCCTTCGCCTCCGCCCAAGCAGTTGGAGAACGTACAGAAATATCATCACCAACATAGGCGTGAGATTTAGGTACTGCGACCGATTTGAGATCATCTACCCAGTGAACTGAGAAGGATTCAGAATCCCATTCAGTATTTTCCGGTCCCGCTCCCTCCCAATAACTTGTATGATGTTCCATCCAAAGCTCGGGTTTACTGGCAGGTTTCAATATCAGTAATGCAGGTGTCGCATGGTACGGCGTCCAATGCACAAAATGCGGTGTCGGAACGGTTGGCCAATATTGATCATCGCTTGAATTTTTTTTTGTTGCATGACCGCTATGAATCACGATCGCATCAAGCGCGCTGAATCTTCTAAATATATCATCATAGCGGCGCTTCAATTCATGAACATGCTCGCTATGAAGTTTGCGCCATTCAACATTAGAAGTAGGAATATAAATTGCGCTCATTATGAGTTTCTCCTTGTTATGAGGCGGCGTCCATAGGGGAACGCCGAGATCGGAATCAATTTAAGATGCTGCATCGCAAATGGTATACCGATAATCGAGATCGCAAACACGGCAGCCCAAAATAAGTGATTGAGAACCATGCCCCACCCGATAAATACCAGCCAAAGAATATTCATCGTCCAATAAATAATGCTGTCCGCATGAGGTTCGGTATAAAGATCCTTGCCAAAGGGGGTAAGTGTGGCCACACCCAACTTTATATAACCCCATCCAACCGGCGCGCCGATGATGGTAAGACAAAGCGCGAGACCGCCAATCACATAACCTAGAAAAACAAAAAAACCGCCAAATACAATCCAAATGATATTTCCCAGCAAAGTCATCGTCTAACCTCTCCCTGTTTCCTCGCCTAAAACCCGTACCTTAGGAGAAATTTCCAAAGAAATCCAACGGTTCCACGTAATAAATTGATTTTATAAGCATTTCGAGAGGGTCTCAAGATTTACCCAAATCAGCCGAAGGTCTCTTTAGCTAACTCCTTTGGGGGGAGACTTTTATGAAAATGTCACTACTCTATCTCTTGCTACCATTTGCCTTCACCAACTGCGGTGAAAGTTTTATGAAGTCTAGCGTCAAAAATGAAGTCCAAGGCTCCTTCGAGCTCGCGGCTACTGCAGACGCAGCAGGTAACTTTACTAGTGCTATCGATCCCAACTCCACTTCCACACAAGTGCTAAGAGCCAGCTCGGGGGATTTATTTGGCAGTGCGATCGCACTACCTCCAGGCTCACTCTCGATCAATTTAAATATTACTATTGGCTCCGGTGAAACCCTGGCATCAAGTGATGTCACACAACAACTGGGTCTTAGCAATAACGCCGCTAGTGCTGCAGGGCCAGCAGTTAGCTTCGTGCCAAGTCAGAACGTTCAAGCGTCAAATCCCTTTACTCTGTCCATCCCAACCTCTGTCACCGGGTTAGCACTTGCTACCTCAGACAGCGAAAACCTCGTCGTGATGTATAAATGGATGATCGTAGAAAACGGTGTCACCAGCTACGCTATCGGTATTATTCCCAGAGACGCACTCACTGTCGGATCTAAAACAGTCCAGTTTCAAACTACAAAATTCGGAACGTTCCAGCTTGCTATCACTCAAACAAAAATTACTACCGCTGTTAGTAAACCAACTGCAGAACCACCAATCCTAAAGGCAGATGTCAGTAATCCACTCGTTGGAATTTGGACTCAGTGTCAAGTGAATTTAGATAATAATTCTATTATTCTCAATTCACCGACCCCCACTCCGACTCCCACTCCGCTTCCTTTAACAACAAATTGCCCTGTTCCGACTGTTAGTTTTGGGTTTTATATGATGGCGACTTTTCCATCAATTTCGCCCTCACCCTCGTCGCCGCCATATCAATACAAAGTCATAATAAATGGCGTGCAACAAGGCAGTGAAACTGTCATGTTTAGTTCAAATTCTCGCTTCTTAAATACAAGTGCGAACGTAAATGATATTGTGTATTTAGAAGTGACACCGAACTGTCATTTTGGCACTGATGTGAATGTTCAGCGCTTTTATTTCACCAATAGCTGCTATGAAAACTCACTCATGGCAACTTGTGATAACGCGGAGTATGAGGCGCGGGTCGCTGCAGCAACTCCACTGCCAAGTCCTACGTATACCGGTTCAGCTACGAATTCAGGTGGTAAAGATCACCTAGGTGTTTCAAAATCTGCAACAACCTACGGGAAAGAAAGCGTAAAATTCTCGACCTCAACATTTATTCATACTCGAAGTATCTTTAACGAAGCGAATTGCACAGGAACATTAATATCTCGTCTGGAAGAAACGGGATCCTATAAAATTGGCGCCGCCAACACCGATGGAACAACGCCTATTAGCATCAGTTTTGCGACCAATAGCGGCACTATTTTCTCACCCGCGGGGGTTATTGTCGCCAACACGTATCCTGAGGCAAGTGGCTGTGGCTATGCGGATTGGATCAGTGGGCAGCCAAAGAACCTGATGTCGTCATTCTGCAATAAAGACTCAAATGGTGGTAATAAAACAGGACCAGCGTTGTTTAAAATCCAAGGAAATAATCTTTACTTTGACGATCACGATACCGGAGCTATCGATACCAAAGATTTTATGACTCGAACTCAATAAGAATATGGCCCCGTCATTCTGAAAATCGCGCATTTGCGAAGAATCTGTTTAACACGTGTTGAATCAGATTCTTCGCATATGCGCGATTTTCAGAATGAAATAACCTAGATTTCAATTTATAAATAACCATTTGTTTTTATTAAGATATTATTTACTCCTAAAGCTTTCTCCAAACCGGCCGAAGGTCTCCTTAGCTAACTCCTTTGGGGGAGACTTTTATGAAAATGCCACTAATCTATCTCTTGCTACCATTTGCCTTCACCAACTGCGGTGAAAGTTTTATGAAGTCTAGCGTCAAAAATGAAGTCCAAGGCTCCTTCGAGCTCGCGGCTACTGCAGACGCAGCAGGTAACTTTACTAGTGCTATCGATCCCAACTCCACTTCCACACAAGTGCTAAGAGCCAGCTCGGGGGATTTATTTGGCAGTGCGATCGCACTACCTCCAGGCTCACTCTCGATCAATTTAAATATTACTATTGGCTCCGGTGAAACCCTGGCATCAAGTGATGTCACACAACAACTGGGTCTTAGCAATAACGCCGCTAGTGCTGCAGGGCCAGCAGTTAGCTTCGTGCCAAGTCAGAACGTTCAAGCGTCAAATCCCTTTACTCTGTCCATCCCAACCTCTGTCACCGGGTTAGCACTTGCTACCTCAGACAGCGAAAACCTCGTCGTGATGTATAAATGGATGATCGTAGAAAACGGTGTCACCAGCTACGCTATCGGTATTATTCCCAGAGACGCACTCACTGTCGGATCTAAAACAGTCCAGTTTCAAACTACAAAATTCGGAACGTTCCAGCTTGCTATCACTCAAACAAAAATTACTACCGCTGTTAGTAAACCAACTGCAGAACCACCAATCCTAAAGGCAGATGTCAGTAATCCACTCGTTGGAATTTGGACTCAGTGTCAAACTGATTCAAATAACGGCAACAATTCGTCGCCAACACCAACGCCAACGCCACCAATAGAACCCACTCTAGATCTGCAGTGTTCATCCTTAAGTTATAATTTCGCGGTTACAATTGCAGATCTAGGATCAACGCCTGCGTTAGCTTATTCTTATCGTAGTATTCTAAATGGCACCGCTATTGCCGGTGGCGGCGACAATATTGTCAGTACAACGACTACCGTCAGCCGCAATCTTGAAGGCGTTTCAGCAAATTCAGGAGACAAATTCTTCGTCGAGGTCAGTCCTAATTGTTATTTTGGTAATGACGTCTACGCTCATAGGTTTTACTTTACGAATTCTTGTGATCTGACTATTCCGTCAGTCACCTGCAATGATAGTGCATATCAAGCGCAGCTAGCCGCGGGCACACTTAACCCAACGCCAATTCCGACACCGAGCCCAGGGTCAGGCGGCAGAGACCGTTTAGGTGTTGTAAGGTCGCTCACAACCTATGCCAAAGAAAGCGTAAAATTTTCAACTTCGACATTTATTCACACGCGAAGTATTTTTAGCGACGCAAACTGTACTGGAACGATGATTTCCCGAATTGAAGAAACGGGATCCTATAAAATTAGTGCTGCCAATGCCGATGCAACAACACCAATTAGCATCACATTTGCGACCAATAGCGGCACTATTTTCTCACCCCCAGCAGTAAATATCGCCAATGCGAATCCGCAAGAGAGTGGTTGTGGCTATGCTGATTGGATCAGTGGACAACCTAAAGATCTATTGAACTCACTTTGTAATAAGGAGTCCACAGGAGAGAAGAACCGCGGGCCGGCGTTCTTCAAGATTCAAGGAAACAATTTGTACTTTGACGATCATGATACCGGTGGTCTCGATACCAAAGATTATCTGACCCGAGCACAGTGAATTTAAAACTTGCCGCCAATACCTAATCGCAGCGCCACACCTAAACTTTTTCTTGGGTTGATGGCGCTTGTCGCTGAGTCCAAGTCTTTTCGCGCGGTAGTCGATTCACTATACCCTATATCGCCGGCTACTTTCTCACCGAACATGATCATCGGAATTGTCACTTCCAAGCCAGCATTTAACGCCCAACCACCCCAGTGTTGTTCCCACCAAGTCGCCATGGGTGCGCCAATCAAGAAATGTCGCATGGATCCCTCTGCTAGCGAGGTCTCGCCACCTAGCTTCGCCGAAAATTTATGCGTGATGTAATGAAGATCAAGACCACCACCGACCATCCAATCCGAAGTTTCCGTGTGGCGGATAGATTCGCCAATCTGCATACCTGCGCGATAAAAATGACCAGAAACACTCGATTCAACAGTTTGGCTGGCATCAAGCAAATCATAATTAGAAATCACCGGTGACTGTGGAAGAAACTGGTAACCAAAAAATGCCGTCACATTATTAGAGCCTGCTCTTGGTAAGTGAACACCGCTAAAAAGACCTACAGGGGAAAAACGCTGAACAACACCTTCCGCCCAAACACTACCATTACCGCTGGCTCGAGCCGTTGCATCAAATTTTAGGGTGTTTACTGCTAAAGGTACTAAGGGAGCAAATGAGC
>CAZUYQ010000017.1:22592-26822 GCA_964624705.1 uncultured Polynucleobacter sp. | reverse complement strand
GACATTTTATTTCTTGCGAAAAGAATTCCTGCAGCGTGCAAATTCGAACGTTCCACGATACTACAAGTTGTTTCATTATCGTGATCATCATAAAAACAGACATCGACACCAATAACATATCCCTTTGTTTGTCCACCATCGATGACCACATACGGCCCACGCGGCCCATCGCTTAACGTGCGGATGGTCGCAACTTTTCGTTTAACCTGTTTTGGTATGCTCTCCGCTGCGTGCACCACACCGAAATAGCAAACAAAGGGCAGCAACCCCAGTATGCGGGTGGGTAGCGAAATTTTTAAAAATCGAACAATCCCCAAACCGTTGAGCATTGATATGTTCCATCTAGTATGCTTAAATTCCGAATATTATACGTAAATCAGTATACAACTTGTTGCACCTTAAAAGGAAGATATCCATATGCTAAATCGTCATAACGGGCTCATCTCTGCATCTTTAGGTTTTTTGGCGATGGCGTTCGTCAGCACCCAGGCCAGCGCTTTGGTTGATGCACAAATTGGCCTAGGCCGACGTAATGCGAAGTGGGACCAAGATTCCAAGTCTAGTACCACCACCTCAGACGTGCTCAAAGTTGCGGCACATCTTGACCCGATCCCTCTTGTACCGGTCTCATTTGGTCTCGCATTGTATTCTGAAAATTGGAAAGTTTCGGAAACCGATCAAGGTTTGACTAGCTTGAAAAGCTACAGTGTCGTTCCTGAAATCACTGCTTGGTTACCTACAGGTGACTTCAAACCTTATGGCCGCGTCGGCTACAGCATTTTATCCGCTTATACTGGTAAGGCTGTCATTTCCACCGGATCAGGAACAACTACGACAGGCGATATTTATCTCGCAGGCGCTGGCCTTCATATCGGTGCCGGGGTCGAATGGAGTGTTCCTATTGTACCGATGCTTAGCATTTTCGGCGAACTCGAATATGCGAGCGAAACCGTAAAATTAGCAAAAGATAAAGTGGCTGATATCGATATTTCTGGGTCATTTAAATCAATTAACATGACAAGCACAGCGATTATTATCGGTGCTAAACTGGGTATTTGATGCGCGCACGTTTACAACGCCTGCTTAAGTTTCGTGAGTCGAATGTTAAAGGACGAACTGCAGGCTACATCGAAGTCCCGCGAAAATTTGCGAAGATATTTACGCGAACATCGTATTATCTGCGGAAAGCCAATCGTTTAGAGGCCCGCAACCAAAAGTTGTCTCGTGCAGAGCTTCAGGACCTGATTCTAGCCTGGGCAAAGGAAATTCTTGCGATCATCGAAATCGAAATCGAGATTCGTGGTAAAATTCCTGATGAATCCCAACCAGTTTTGTTTGTCGGAAATCATGTGAGTTATGTCGATATTCCACTTTTAATGGCAAGTGTCCCGGTCGTTTTCGTATCGAAGGAAGAAGTATCAAAATGGCTCGTTATTGGACCGGCCAGCAAAAAAGCGGGAACTGTCTTTGTTAAACGAGAATCCGGGGTCTCACGCGCCCAAACCGCGACGGCGATCGCCGAAGCCATCCTCGAGGAAAAGAAGTCGATCGCTATCTTCCCTTCAGGAACTACCTCGATTGATGAGCATAAGCCGTGGCGTACTGGCGCCTTGAAGATCGCCCACAAGCATCATATTCCAGTCCAACCATTTCGACTTACCTATGAACCGCTGCGACAGCTCGCCTATATTGACGACGACTTCTTTCCTGTGCACCTTTGGAATCTTTTAGCATGTGGCAAGAAAATTAAAGCCATCATTGAATTTGGCGACGTCCAAAAAATCAATGATCCAATTGCCGATAGTGAACGTCTTTGGCAATGGACAAAAAAAATTCGTTAAAACTTAGAAGGTACTCAATCTATGACAATACGTTGGCCCACGCTTCTCTGGGATCTGGATGGAACGATCACCGATCCTCGCCACGGAATCATCGGGGCCTACCAAAAGTTTCTCGAAGAGTCAGGCGTCGAAATGATAAGAGAAGACGAGCTGCTATGGGTCATTGGGCCTCCTCTTCGCGATTGCATGCGAACACTACTGAAGACTGATGATAGCGCCACTATTGAGCACGCCGTCACAAGATATCGACACTGGTACGTCCAAGAAGGTTATATGTATAAGGACACACCTTATCCTGGAATCGAAGGCATTCTTGCCGAACTAAAAAAACAAGACGTCCGTATGTTCGTTGCGACCGCCAAGGCTCATACTTATGCCAAACAAATTCTTAAACACTGGAATTTAGATCATTATTTCGAAGCGGTTCACGGCAGCGAGCTCGATGGAACGAGAAGTAACAAAGCAGAGTTGCTAAAGTGGATGCTTGAGCAGTATAGCATCAGTCCCTCACGTCAGATTGCCATGCTCGGTGACCGCAAACATGATGCAATCGCAGGCAAGGCCAATGGGCTCACTACAATTGGGGTCGGGTATGGCTATGGCTCAAAGAGCGAGCTAACCGCGGCGGGAGTCGATTTTTACTGCCCGCAGGTTATAGACCTACAGAAACTACTAGTAAACCAATAAAACCCCTTGTTTTTTAGTGCCCTACGTCCTCTATGGTGACTTTTTATGATATATTAAAGATCAGAGGCGATTTTTCCGATCTCATTTATAGTGAGCACAGGAGGGGGTCCGATGAGCACCAACGACAAAAAGCATCCTAACAACCAGACATTAGGTCAGCTGATTGAGTTTAGGCCGGTCGCAAAGACGAGAAAAAAGTCTCCTCCCGCAGATTCCACTTCCATCAAACTACTTAAAATCTCTGATGAAATCGATGCTTTGATCATGCGTCATGTTGAGGCGGGTGATGTGGATCTCAGAGAACTCGCCGGCCTGTTGTCGCATCGATTAGGCACTCTAGTTAGTCATATCGAAGACAAAGACGAACTTCTGCCGGTTTGCATGAGCGTTATGAAACGGCAAGCGAAGGTCGTCGAGTAAACTGGTGTAGTTAATTGTGTTTGTAAACTGGCGTAGTTAATTGTGTTTGGCAGGTTGAGGTATACATCCTCAACTTCAATTCACCTTAAATTCAAATTACTTACGAATAATTGTCTACGGCTGACAAAACGCAGCTAGCACAAATGAATATAACCGTTTAATTTTTCTTAGAAAATTGGAATTAAAACACATTTAAGTGGGTCAATTACGAAGCAGCTGCCAGATCCGCACTCAATTGCGTCTGCACTTCCGCAGCCTTTTCAGCCAATACCTTCGAGATTTTTTCCCAGTATTTAGCCTTGGACATGCCGGGCGCTAACGATTCAAATCGGGCCTGAAAGACATCAGGCTGGTTCGGTAACGGGAGCGCTGCAATGACGGTCACCGAGGTAGTTCCTAGCAGCGATTGAACAAACTCATGCCCGATCACCACTTTACTTCCTTTAACTAGCGGAAATTTCATTTGCAGAACTCCACCTGTCTCATCAAGCCCCACTAGTTTTGCTGGCGCCTGCATCGATACTGGAACACCACTACTCGCTGGAGCAACAGCCGCACTTGCCACTGCGGCAATCTTACTTCCTTTTGTGAACGTTGCTTCCATCATTTCAACAAGAATACCCATACCGAATGGCCGCTTGATATAGCGCATCGATTCACTACTTTTTGCATTTGCAGCTGTAGTACCGCAAATAATTGCTGGACGACTTGCCATCGGAACTTTCTGATACGCGTTCTTCCACTCTATCGTCGATGCGTCATTCAACATTTCGTGAAGATAAACACCACCAATAGAATCCGGTGCTCGCGCCAAAAGTTGGGCTGCAATCGTTAAAGTCTTGGCATAGAGAAGCTCGATATCATATCCACCAAGGATCTCTTTAAATCCTTCCGCACGAGTTTCATTCGGATCATAAAAGATGACTTTTCGCGATGGAGTTACAACGGGCAGGCCCGGAGCGACAGATTTCCCCGAGACATTATCCATTGATATCGCGGGTAGTTTATCCATCCAAATGCGACCTTTGCCCACGACACGACTAAGAGGGAAAAGATTAAAAATTTCTTCGCCATTTTTTGTATTCGTCGCCATTCTCAGAACTGCCGGTGGCATATCTGAAGATTTTGGAACGCAAAGCATACTTGCATTTTGATCGACTTCTGTTGCACTTCGCATCAATAGCTGATCACCGACCCGACCAATAACCGTCGACTCTGTCTTCAGTGTAACATCTTCAATGAGCCCACATTGAGCAGCGCCAAAATAGAAGGGCGATATGGG
>CAZUYQ010000017.1:16658-22582 GCA_964624705.1 uncultured Polynucleobacter sp. | reverse complement strand
GTGATTTCTGAATAAAAAGTTTTTGGCTCTATAGGCCCGGCGTAAGCACCCGCAAATTTACGACTTTTAATAATTGCGATCTCATCAGGTGATTTCTTTACGGAATAACCCATGATCGGTGTTTTAGAGAGCAATTTACTCTGCTGCAGTTTGTCAAAAAGATGGACGCAGGTACCGTCAGTTAAAGTTACTTCCGAAATAACAAGATGCGGCATTTCTTGCTCAATCACTTTAAGTGCGTCGTATAATCCAGTTGAAACAACAACCCTAAAACCAAGTTTGGTCAGAAAAGTTTGCGATGCGATACCGCGCTCGCGTTTTTCAACAACGAAGACTATAGTATGAACTGTTAAACCTTGAGCGACCTGCATTACGGTACTCCCTATCCTACTTGTCGATTACTAACAGGCGAACCTGAAGCAGCAGCTTGTTCGGCAGCTAGTTTTTCTTTAGCCAATGTTTCTTTAATTTTTACAAGTTTTGGAAACATGGCTCCGTATTCTTTTGCGCAGCGTGCTACATACTTTAAGGCCATATCGTAGTCGAGCAAACGTCGACATGCTAAAGCCGCGTTTAGAGATATTTTGTATCTTAAATCAGCTCGCACCACTTTATGTGCTTTTTGATAAAGTGCTAACGCACTTTTACCTTTTCCTGCTTGAGAAAGCTTGATGCCGAGATCATTTAACTTCGAGGCAAAGAACGGCCCCACATCACTCATTTGATCCATCAGCGCAAACGCATCTCCAACTTTTCCTTGGCATAGCAATACTTGAGCTTTTATTTCGGCAACACGACTAGAACCCGGTTGAAGACCCTCGGCTTCTTGCGCATATCTGGTCGCAGTTTCTAGATCGCCTTTTTCGATAAAAGCAGATGCCAGATTCGCTTTACGATCTATATCCCTAGGATTAGTTTTATCGAGTTTTTGGAAGACCGCGATCGCTTCGTCAACCCTGCCAGTGATAAGGTAAGCTTCACCCAAACTGGTGTTCGTCGGACGGAACATTTTATTCATTCCACCCGCAGAACGATATGACTCGATAGCATCGTCGTAGTTGCCTGTCGCCTCTGACGCTCGCCCGCTTGCATAGGCTGCACGAAAGTCATAGGTTGCTAGATCACCTAAAGCCGATTTGGCGGCTTGAATTTTTTCGGCATCCTGGGAACGAACAGCACTCGCTAACTGCATGGTTTTGAATTCTGCAGAATTTTCATCGTCAAGTTTTTCACGCACAAGCCTACATAAAGCGGCAACTTCTTCTGGCCATGAGTCATTTGCAGAGAATTGCTCAATACCAAATTCGAACACATTGGCCATAAACTGCGGAGAAGGGTCACTGCAAACAATCATTTGTAGCTCGCTCATGGGACCAAAAGCAGCTTGAAAAGCTCTTAGAATCGCAGTCAATCCAGGGGAACTATCATTTGCAAAAATAATGAGTGGTGAGATGGTCGACGCCGAAATTTGGGCAAGCGCCGCCTCAAAACCTGTCACGCATTCCATGCGATAGGGTATATCGGCTTGAGCGACCTTTTCTTGCCAGCTGCTGGCGAGGTCGCTATCAGTTAAATCGACGAGTAGCGCTGTGATATCCATGCGTGATCTTTAACCCCACGATGACTTGTTCACTTGGTTTATCGTCATAGATCTTAAGGAGTTGAGCGTCACCCTACCGTCACACTCTCAGCAGAGTTCAAAACAACCTAAAATTGCACCAAATTTCCTTGGTTTTTATCAAGATCAGTACAGTATTTTACTTACGTCGGAGAATGTCGACAGGTTGATATTGGGTTGAGGCGCATCAAGGCTATCTGATTTAATAAATACGTTCTTATGAATATTCTGCAGGGGACTAAAACTTGCTAATCGTTTCATAATCTCTGGTTCTAGACGCGTACCATACTCGGCCCAAGCGGTTTGGACGCCGAGCTTGTTACCAAGGCCCACATCTTTTCGCAAATTATCGCCAATCCATAAGACATTTTTACGTAATTCACGAGGTTCATCCATTTCGTAATCCATCAACACGGTCTTTAAACCGCGAATTCCTGGTTTTTCATAATCATCGGGTAGAATTCGAATGCGCCCTTTATAGCCAAAATTTCGCTGTTGTAGATGCTTTAAGAGGATGTCGGGATCGACTTTTACGCGTCGATTCACATCACATGTGGGAATACGGGGATCCGGTAAACCATAGACGGCATCAAAGAATTCGAGCAGTCCTAGTTTGTTTAATTTCCACATGGCAACATATCGCGGAGCGTCAGTTAAAGCCACGACGGGCACACCAGGCAATCTCGCCCGGATTTCAGTGAGTGTTTTCACAACATCTTCATAGGGTCGCATATGTGGATCGGCAGCACGAAGAAATTTTTCTCGAGCAACACGGACGACACCCTCTAACATCGCATCAATATCCGAACCATAAAAACGATTCACCGACGGTAGCTCTTGGACTAAGAACGGATACTCAATACTGCCATGATCGGAGAATACTTGTTTCGCTTCATCAGCGAGCTGCAACCATGGCACATGAATCACTTCTGAGACATGATCTAAAAGCGCAGAAAAGGCATGAACATAATAATTAACCCAATCAAAGACCGTGTTATCTATATCAGAAACGATCAGAGAAATGGGCGCAGAAGGCTTAATTTTTACTTCCATCGATTGTGAATCCACCAATACTGTTCGGGACAATTACGCACAATTTGTTCGACTATTTTATTATACTCGATTGAATGCTCTATCACATCCTGCTCAATATCAGCGGTTTTAATAGGTTTCACTTCCGGCAGAAAAACAACCTCATGCCGACCAAATCCTAATCGCCGACAATACAAAGGAATCAAAGGTGCTTCGCAGCGGCGCCAAATAGCGGCAAGACTGGTGTTCGTCTTTGCAAGTTTGCCAAAAAGCGGCAATCTTGGCTCACCAGGACGCGCCTGATCTAGCATAAAGCCGACGGGTCGTCCTTCAGCAAGGGCTTTACGTATCGCCAAATATCCATCGCCTTTTTTGACGCGGCGAATCGGATTTAAATTATAGCGGACGCGTTGCTCATGCACATAACGATCAAATCCGCCGCGGCCAACATGTTTGACAGGTACAGTTGCTGGTTTCCAAAATGTCGAGATCGCGGCACCAAGCACTTCGAAATTGCCACAGTGAGTACAAAGCAAATAGACACCTTTGCCCTCTGCCATAGCCTTGTCCATAACCTCGGGGTTGCGAAACACCACACCTGCGAGCATGTTGCTGCTCCCACCTCGAAATGTCTCAAGCATTGTGAGAACAAAATGTTTGAGTGAGTTTCGGCCAAGCCGAATCCGTTCCGACCGAGGCAAATCAGGAAATGCCGTCGCAATATTGCTTAAGATCAGCCCCCTTCGCACTCTTACAATATCAAATGCAAAAATGGACAAACCTTGGGCAACTGATTCTAGAATAAACACAGGTGTTAAACCTAAGATGCGTGCAAACAGCCAAGTTAACCAATACAAAATAAATGACCTTTTCGCAAAATGACGGCAATTTTATCCGTGTTTTTTCCAATGCATATCAATAAACTTCTGCGGTAAGTTTAACTCGTGTGCATATTCTTCATCTAAACCAATTAATCGCACCTGCAGAAACTTCTGAACCCACTCAGGTCCGTCAACCAAAAGATCTCGCCAAGGTCCATCTGCAACAACTGAACCTTCGTGAATCATGACAATGCGATCCGAAAAACGGATAGCAATTTCAACATTAGATGTCGCTACAACCATCGCCTGATCTGCAGTTTTTCCTGCCAAATCACGAATCATATTCAAAATAATGGTCGACGTCACAGGATCTAAACCGGCAGTTGGTTCATCAAAAAAAGCCACGACCGGATCCGTTGCCAATGCCCGAACAATTCCAACACGACGTTGCATACCACCAGATAGTTCGTAAGGAAACATATTCTCAGTTCTGGCAATTTTAACGGCATTCAACAAGTGTTTTACACGACGATCCATCTCCTGATCATCAAACCTTGTCATATGTTCCATCGCAAAATAGAGATTCTCACGGACCGTCATAAAATCAAACAAGGCACCCTGCTGGAACGCCATGCCTACTTTCTGTAAAACCTGACGTTTCTCTGTGTCAGACTTCATTTTGCCCATATCGTGATCCATGAGCTGGACGATACCGCCGTCAGCGGGTACCAATCCTAAAATTAGCTTTAAGATCGTAGTTTTACCGCATCCGCCTGGTCCCAAGAGCGCAATACGCTCCCCAGGAGCAACCGAAAATGAGACGTTCTTCAGCAGCGGTTGCGTACCAAAAGACTTTTGCACGCCTTCTAAATGAATCAAGTGGCTGCCTCCTTGGCGATCATTATCTGCTATTTTACCTCATTTATGCCAGGAACCGATACCCAAACGCCTAACAGGGTCTAGATTTTTCACTGGGCACACGCCATACTGCTTATCACCTTGATCACCCACGCAGCACTCGATGGAGCTTGCTTAAAATGAATATCCCTGATTTTTCGAACACCGAGATTGCCTTTCGCAGTAGATCACAAGCGGAACTTTGGCGCGCTTTAGGACTCTTTAAAGCGATGAACCACACCATACTGGTCAAACTTGGTGGCCCATTACTTACAGCCGGCTTTCAGCTAAAACTACCATTGTCCCCACTTGTTAGATGGACTGTTTTTCGACAATTCTGTGGCGGTGAATCTTTGAAAGAATGCCGTCAAACGATCCAAAGAATGGCTAAGGACGGCGTACAGTCCATTCTCGATTATGGTGTTGAGGGTGAGAATACCGAAAAAGGTTTCGACGCTGCAACTGCCGAACTTCTTCGAACTGCTGCCGAAGCGGGCGAAAATTCTAATATACCTTTTGTTGTTTTTAAAATGACTGGTATTGCGCGGATGGACCTTCTCGAGAAAATAAATGAAGCAGGTCTCAGTGCTCTAACACCTGAAGAGAATGGTGAGTGGCTGAGGGTTTTAGCTCGGGTCGAGTCGATTTGTAATGCTGCAAACCAACGCGGCAAACCCGTTATGATCGACGCCGAAGAAACTTGGATTCAAAAAACGATTGATGCTGTCGCTGAAGAACAGATGAAAAAGCGAAATCGCAATGGCACCGCCCATGTTTACACGACGATTCAAATGTATCGAACCGATCGACTCGATTATCTTAAGAATCTAGCCGGGACAGCTGAAAAAGATGGCTGGCAAGTTGGCGTCAAGGTCGTTCGCGGCGCGTATATGGAAAAAGAACGCGATCGCGCCGAACGAGAGGGACGCCCCTCACCTATCCACCCCCATAAGGCAGCAACAGACATTGCTTATGATCAAGCAATCGAGTTTTGTATCAATCATAAAGACATATGGGCTTGCATTGGCACACATAACGAAGCCTCATGTCTAAGCGCAACAAAGAACATTATAAATACCAAGTCAGCAAAAACAAATATTTGGTTTTCGCAACTTTTAGGTATGAGCGACCATCTCACGTATAACCTTGCCAATGCAGGGTTTAAAGTTGCGAAATATGTTCCATACGGACCTGTCCACGCCGTACTTCCATATTTAATTCGCCGCGCACAAGAAAACACATCGGTCGCCGGTCAATCGAGTCGAGAATTAATACTCATTGAGACTGAGCTAGAGCGAAGGCGGCACAGTTACTAATTTTTTAAGATTTGCCGAGTAAGGCAACGGTTGTACAAACCATCTGCACTAACTGACCTGTCGTCGTGGCACGCATTTTATCTAAGATTCTTGCTCGGTGATTATCAACTGTAAAAGATGAAATCCCAAGAGCGGTAGCAATATTTTTACTCGTACGACCTTCAACGATCATATCAAGAACTTGACGTTCTCTTGAGGTCAGTTGACTAAGTGCTGAAACAATACTTAAATGCTGTTGAT
>CAZUYQ010000017.1:0-16648 GCA_964624705.1 uncultured Polynucleobacter sp. | reverse complement strand
AGAGAATCACTGGTAAGACTTTGGAAGCTTCTCGAAGTTCTGCTAATACTTCCATCCCCGATAGACCAGGCATTCTCATGTCCAACATGACGCAGCCTTTCAGTTCACCGCGCCAAAGTCTAAGAAATTCGGTCCCACTTGAAAAACATCGCGCGGTAACGCCTACTGACTTGAGAACCGTTTGAACGGATTCGCAAATATCAACTTCATCATCGACGATATATACAGTCTGCTCCAAGCGCGTACCCGCCTTCATCTTATTTCTCTGTGCCTATGATATCATCGATTGCCTATTTATTTCAAGATTATGCTGAAAGCATTTCTTCACGGTCAGTCAGTCTAAAAAATATAAAAAATAAATCGACGAATTCTTGAAAACTGGGCAACATATCATCAAATATCTCATTAATTTTAAGGATGCCCAATTATGGCACATGTTTATTTTTCTTCCCTAGCTCTTTCACCCAGCATAACCATGATCATGCTTGCAGTAACTTTGACCTCATGTGGAGACGACTCAGAGCGACGTGAACAAATTAAAGATCTACGCGCCCTAGGGGTTGAGCAATCGCCGCTCGTTGCAGTACCAGGGTCTGTCATCAATTTGACCTTTTATCTCGCCGCTCCACAGGATAAAAATATCACTCCAACGCCCTATCTCGATACCGCTGTTCGATACGGCGTACCGACAACAGTGACCCTAGTCGATACAAAACCCGTAGAACAAAAATTAGGCACAATTAGCCAATATACACTACGAGCAACATATACCGTTCCAGCCGATGCCATCACAACCGCTGCCATTGTAAAGACTGGTTCGTATCGTCAGCGCTATGGCGTCGCATTTGATGATGGCACGCGTAACGAAATTATCGTTGGAGATATAGTTGTTTACGCTGCCGACTCCACCCAGCAAAAGAACTGGACGACACCACCGACAATCACTATTGATCAGCCACTAACCAGTGACGTGGCATCCAACAATAATATTTCTAGTACAATCTCAAAGAGTATCGATGAAACAAATAAAGTTTCCTGGTTCGTATCAAGCGGGAAAGTAAAAAATGCAAGTGCGAAATCCACTGAATGGAGCGAAATTGGTAGCGGCGAGCAAACACTCATCGTTACAACTCGCGGCAAAAAAAGCGGTGCGTTTGCAATCAACACAATGAAAGTGACCGTTCACTAGAATTTAACGCTGATTGAACCAAATCATCTCTTCAACATGACGTGTCACACCCTTATAAACTTCTGCTCCAAGATAGCCGCGCTCATCGTCGGCTTGCTTAGCAAGAACAGTTTTATGCCAAACTCGTTGTTCGGCATCCCAACGGTAACCTCTTGCCTTTAATCCATCCTTTGATTCGAACGGACTATTCCAGGCAATGAATCGCACCTCTGGTTCATAGCTATTCGCCACAAGCTCTTTCATGTGAGGAGCAACTAATCTAAAAGTCGTTGCACAATCAAATAAGGCTCGGGGAGCAAAAGGATTTACGAAACCATGATCAGCAGCAAGATACTGAAGTTTCCGTGATCCAAAACCGAGTCCATGCCAATCAATATGCTTGACTGAGCATCCCCAGTGTTTGGTAAATTCACACAATTCAGGTCGAATTCTTAAGAAAGATCGATCGAATTCTGCATTATGCGCAATAATAATTGAGGCACGCTGCCAGGCTTCTCGAACAATATCCCAGCGAATCGACTGGCCGCGCACCGCTTGATCCGTAATCCCAGTAAGCTTTGTGATTTCTGGAGGCAATGGAATTTTTGGGTCCTCTAAACTACCGTATAGTCCTAGTAATACAGGTAATTCATTCTCTTCCCATCCAAACTCACAAATTCCAATTTCAATAATCCGATCTTTGTTAGCATCTAAACCAGTCGTTTCAACATCAACTATCAATCCATAATCCATTACAACCTTCTTTCTTAAAGATAGAACGCGCTCCGTTCGAAAGCTTAGCGCCGGCAATTTCTGCCTACAGTGGTCGGAGTAAAAGTCCTTCAGGTACAATAAATGCTGGAACACTTACTTCTCTAGATCTATTGCTGCATGCGCCGCTTAAAGGACTCATACATTTATGTCTGGAACAAGTCCACGCCAACTCAGTCTTATCTCCGATTCAGAATCTCCAAAGATTCAACTTTTGTCCGAAATGGAGAATCTCGTCGCCTGGTGTTTACAAGAACCCGCCCTTGTCGTCTATAAACCGAGAGTCTCCACCGAAGATAGTCATGCTTTATTTCTAGTGCAAGATGGATTTACTAAACTTGTACTAGGCCCGAATGTTTATACCAATCCTAAAAGCCTAGAAACATTTCTTGCAGCCAATATTGGGCCTAATCTGTCCATCATTTGCGCAGGCAACGATCAACAACTAGCATCTTTGCCTGTTGAATGTCTTCAACAGAATGTTCAAAGACTCGGCCTACCTTCCACCACTTCAAACTTTAAAGCCTGCATTGAAACCACCCATAGTTTTCAGATTGCGATGGCAAACGGGCGGGCGGAGCGAGAAGTCCTAGAAGAAACTACCGAGAACGTAAAATACGTTATGAGCATCTCGCGAGAATTAAATGGTGAACGAGATATTCCCAAACTACTGAACCTCATTCTGCAGAAGGCTCGTGAAATCAGTAAAGCAGATGCTGGCTCCATTTATACGATTGAATATCCTCCGAACTCCAAAAAACTAAATGACGCTAAACTTCGATTTAGGTTTACCCAAAACACCTCCGTAAAAACAGATCTCAGTGAATTTACCGTGCCCATTGACAATAAATCGATTGTTGGTAACGCCATCCTTCATCAAGCCCCCATCAATATTCCCGATCTTTATACGCTTAGTGATGATCCAAATGAAAATCCTTATGGCGTTAAGCACAATAGAACTTTTGACGCACGAAGCGGTTATCAATCCCATTCAATGTTAACTTTGCCCATGTTTGATATTTCTCATCGCCCGATCGGCGTGATTCAACTTATCAATCGCAAACGGGATTTTCACAACAAACTGCTAACTGTAGTTGATTTTGAAAAACAGGTCGTACCGTTTAGCGAGCATGACGAAGAATATACGCAGATCGTCGCTCAACAGGCGGGCATTGCATTGGAAAATGCGGAAATGCACAATGAGATCCAGCGTCTATTCGATGGATTTGTAAATGCATCGGTCACTGCTATTGAACAACGTGATCCTACAACTTCCGGTCATTCCCACCGAGTTGCAAAACTAACCGTTGAACTCGCAAAAAGCGTCGATCGCAGCAGTGATGCTGCATTCAAAGACATCAAATTTAATGATGATGAAATGCGCGAGATTGAATACGCGTCTTTGTTACACGATTTCGGCAAATTAGGTGTACGCGAAAATGTTCTTGTTAAGGCACGTAAACTATACCCTTGGCAGTATGAGACCGTCCAAGAACGATTCGATCTTATTCGCGCAAGCCTTGAGGTCGACTATCTAAGACAACTAGTAAATTTCATGAATAACCCAATGGCGTTCTCTATTGATTTCAATCCCGACAATCTCAAAGCAGAACGGGACCTCAAATTAGCGGAGCTTGATGACTTTTTTAAGTTCGTTGCTACTTCGAACGAGCCCACAGTCCTGCCACAAGGTGGATTTGAACGGTTAAATGATATTGCTAAAATGACGTTTAAGACGTTGACTGGTGTTGAACGCCAGTACCTTACGGCCGAAGAACTTAAGGCGCTTTCAGTCTCACGAGGAAGCTTAACTGCCGAAGAATTTGCCGAGATTCAAAGTCACGTCACGCATACCTATGAATTTTTAAGGAAAATACCTTGGGGGCATCGTCTATCAAATGTTCCGGAAATCGCGGCAAAACATCACGAGAAACTCGATGGCTCTGGTTACCCATTATCGGCAAGCGGCTCGCAAATCCCGATTCAGTCCAGGATGATGAGTATTTCCGATATTTACGATGCGCTTACGGCTTCGGATCGACCATATAAAAAGGCAGTTCCAGCGGACAAGGCTCTAGACATCATCCAGATGGAGGTCAAGGGCGGTAAAATCGACGCGTCACTTTTCGACATTTTCGTAACTAGTGGTAGTTATAAAATTGTTCTAGAAAAAACGCGTTAGAGCGCTCAACTAGCCTCCTCATTCTGTTTTGATTTATCAAATTCTGTAGCGACACGGCGTAGGGATATCTCGAAGGTTGGGTGCTGAGCTTCGCTTGCGTAGCGCAAATCGCCACCAACACTTGTCATTAGCTTTTTAGCAATACTAATACCCAATGTACCATCGCCAGGGATATCGCTTCCGACAAAGAAGGGTGTAAAGATTTTATCCGATATTTCAGGTGAAAGTTTTTCCCCCGAATACGAAATCTTAATAGTAATCATTGTTTCCCCAGTCGTCACACAAGCTGCAACCCATCGTTTTCTCCTCCTGCAAAAGATTAAAAGTAATATCCCATGATCTCTTAACATTGACATGGCACGCGTCGTCCATTTCATCTTGAAGAGCAAACTCGCGAAGACCTCGCACAACATTCGCCATTCGATCTGCGGTCATCATTGCCTTCCCACATAAATCCGAAATCTTTGCGATGGATAAATGCTCTTTTTCCGTCGCCGTTTGAATCAAATACAAATAACCTTTCAAAATAGTCAGAGGATTATTAATCTCATGACTCACTCCCGTGGCCATTTCACCAAGTGCCCGTAAACGGGACGAAGATATCAACTGAGACTGAGCTTCTTGAATTTGATGTGAGCGTTTAACTGCTTCCACCTCAGCCTGGCGACGAATGGCAATTTCATTCTTAAGAATTTCATTGGCACTCAAAACTTCCGCAGTGCGTTGCTTAACTAGTTTTTCCATCGAATCAACACGATTATTAAGTGCGGATACGAGACGATGACGTAATTCCGAAATGCCGTTTGTAAGACCAGCACCAATTGCTAGGATCTGGATGACGTAACAAACGGGAAGGAAATTACGAATAGGGATTTGTAAGATATCCGCAGGCACCAGATGGTGAATCATAACGATGCAGTAAAGAGGAATTGTTCCAAGTGCAATTAGAATAGGTGCACGTTCCCAGTGGCGACATTCGATAAGTGTCATGTACATCAGTAAAGTATAGCCAAGCGGGTTTATGATCTTCACCGCCATAGTGGCGGTTTGAGGAAACATTGGCCCCATAAACGCAAACGTCAGTAAACTATACGAAAGATAACGAAGTACTCGCCCTTTCCACAGGTAGCGTTGCTTCTTAAGATAGATCGTGAAAAAGGCGAACGATGCCGCTGCGGCGATTCTTGGCACCATCGCCTCGACCCAATACATTTGTGTATCTATAGTTGCAATGATTGCGGATAAAGCACCAGACAATTGCAATGCAGATGCGATATACAAGGCGATAAGCCCGGAAAATTGTAAAAACATCGGTCGGTGTAAGGTTCGCCATAAGATCAAATTATAGAAAAATATTGCAAACAAACCACCAAGCATAATTCCAAATAAGATCGATTTTTTCTGCACGTCAGGTTGATGTATCACTTGAGTTTCCAAGGCACTACTCAAGGATGTGACACGATCATTACGAATCTTTGCAAGCATCACGAATGAACCGAGCTTGTTAACTTTAAATTCGTGGACCGCTTCAGTATGAAATCTGGGCCATTCAGAGAAGGGAACATTCGAACCCATGCGTGAGCGATCGAGGATCATTCCTAAACTGTCAAAGACCCAAAATTCTGTATCTATAGGAAACGAGTTTTTAAGCGAAAAATCTAGAGATTGCCCGACTGCAGGTTCATCTACCCTGATAGCTGCCTTCAACCACACTGCACCCTCAATAAACAGATGAGGAGGAGCTTCTCGCCAGTGTTGTTCATCCAAAGTTATGACATCGCTTGGTCCTAATATTTGATCTTGGTCTTGCAATATCTGCATCGAATCAATACCAAAGCCTTGGACATCGGCTGCCGCGCACATGCTCCCCATAAAAACAGGCGTTAACACCAGAAAAAAACCATAGCAAACCATCTGCATTAGCAGGGCCAATGTGTAACATCGAATCTTTTCTTTGCAGATCGAAAACATTCGGTTAAGGACTCCGTTTCCAGATGACAGTTTCCTGTAATATCGGCAAAATTACAGTTTAAATAAGCAAACCAAGGACTTATCTAAAAATGACAGAATGAAATCCAGTCCCGTCTCTGATAAAAACGATACTCAAGACAACAGATACAATGACTATTTCAAGGGAATTTTACATATGACCAATCAGTCTAACTCCATGAATCGAATTCTAAGTGCAAATTTTGCGACCCTAGGACATCCATTTGCGATTGGCTTTGATCCTTCGATTTTAGATGCCCATCCGTTTCTTGCAAAGCAGTGCCACATTGCTTCGCGGTTTGAATTTTTAATCGGTTGGTATCAAAGTGTCGTCGATGCCATCGGCAAAAATAGTGGCTGTATAAAACTTCAATCGGCTTTTTTTGAAGCTGCGGGTGTGGAAGGAGCAAAAGCACTAAGGCAAATCATTATTGATGCAAAGCGTCGTGGTCTTTATGTCCTATTAGATGCAAAACGTGGAGATATTGCGTCGACGATGCGAGCATATGGTGATGCTGCGTTTGGCGATTTAGGCGCAGATGCACTGACTATTCTCCCGTGGATGGGAGTGGATTCTATCGCAGCATTGCTACCCTGGATAAAAAAAGGTCACGGCGTTTACACGGTTTGGCTCAGTAGCAATGCCGGAGGGCGACTTATCCAAACCCTTAAAGATAAGAATGAAAAAACATTTGCTGAGACCGTTTTTGAGATCTGGGAAAAATGGGCTCAGCGCGAAGACGTACTCGAAAATTCTGGATTTGTTTTAGGAGCAACCGAAATTCCGTCATGGACGCCTAGACTCCTACAAGAAAGAAAACAGTGCCTACTTATGCCTGGCATCGGGGCTCAGGGCGGTAAAATCACAACTGGGCTCAAAAGCCTAATCACGGCAAATCCTGCTAGTTTACTGCCGATTTCACGGGGAATCCTCTCGCCAGCTGCAGATGAAACAATTGACTCCTGGCAAGATTATAGCGACAGCGTGCAACAACGCTGGGATCAATTTATTGCTCAATGGCGCTCGGCATAGAATGTGGCTAGAGCTTAGGCGCTCGCTTTGCACCTACCGCTTTTCCCTCTGCGCGGGGATCGGCGACACCTTCCCAACTTCCATCTGCCTCACGGGCAATGGCCTGGACGTCACCTACGGCCTCGACCGGAACAACGGCATGCCCCAATTGTTGTAGCTGTGACTTCAGCTGATCACTTATACCGCTTTGTTCATATTTAATTTGATCTGGTAGCCATTGATGGTGAATACGCGACCTATGTACCGCGTCAATCAGTGGCATTTTGAAATCCACATAATTAACAATCGTTTGTAAGACGGCGTTGATAATTCTCGGCCCGCCGGGTGAACCTAAAACCATTTTCACATCATGATCTTTGTCCAAAATAATTGTTGGTGACATCGACGACAGTGGAGTCTTATGCGGAGCAATTGCATTGGCCTCACCTTGAATAAGGCCGAATGCGTTGGCTGTACCTGGTTTCGTGGAGAAGTCGTCCATTTCGTCGTTTAGGACAATCCCTGTTCCTTCGGCCACAACGCAGCTGCCAAAACTATAGTTCACGGTCTGCGTCGTGGAGACAGCATTGCCCCATTGATCCACCACCGAAATATGCGAGGTGGACGATGATTCCTTGAGATCGATCTTTGGATTCTTCAAATCAGACGATGGGGTTGCATGATCCAAATGAATCGAAGCTCGCAATTTCTTTGCATACTCTTTACTTATCAACTGAGACGTTGGAACTTTCACAAATTCGGGATCGCCCATATATGTTGCACGGTCTGCAAAAGCCCTTCGCATGACCTCAGAAAGTAAATGCAGATAAGCAGAGGAGCCCTGACCCATCTTGGCGACATCGTCATCTTCTAACATATTTAGCATCTCAATGACATGGACACCACCCGACGACGGCGGTGGCATGGACTGGATTAAATAGCCGCGATAAACACTTTCGACTGGTTGCCGTTCCCGAACTGAATAAGACAAAAGATCACGTTTTACTAAAATGCCTTTGCCACGTTTGATCTCAGCTAGAATTTTCTCCCCGATCGTTCCTTGATAAAAAACACTGTCCCCTTGTTCCGCAATTAACGTCAAAACTGCGGCCAAATCTTTCTGAACGAGCAGGTCTCCCAGCACTAATGGTTTGCCATTTTTAAAGAAAATTTTCTTTGACGATTCATAAATCGCGAGAATATCTTTCCTGTCTTGTAAAGCGGCCGCTAGCGTTGGATAGACGGGAAACCCTAAAGTCGCGGCGCGAATCGCTGGCGCGACCACCTGCGCTAAGCTGAGCTTCCCATGTTTTTTCTGAGTTTCGACAAGGCCTTTGACAAGCCCCGGCACAGCAACTGCGAGATGTCCATTCACTGAAAGATTTGTAACTTCTTTTCCAGCAAAAGAGCCTTTCTTCATTTGTCCGCTTGCGTCTAGATACATATCTCGCGTCGCAGCATCCGGAGCCCGTTCCCGGAAATCATAGACACGCGTCTTTTTATTCGCATGTTCATGCCATAGTAGGAATCCACCGCCGCCTAGCCCGGTACTCTGAGGTCTAACAACACTAATCACAAAGGAAGCTGCAACTGCTGCGTCCACCGCATTACCGCCCTGGTCCAGCATGTCGGCGCCCGCTGCTGCAGCCAGTGGATGAGCGGCGACAACCATGCCATAGTCAGAGCGCGCTCGAAAATCTTCCGCTGTCCGCCCCTTTTCCACCGGCGTAAATCGCTCTAACTGAGTCGACAATTTGGACGAGGTGACGCAGGTGGAAACAGACAGGATGAGGACCAATAAATAAATGCGGCGCCATAAGGTTCGAGCGTTAGTCATTTCAATCAACTCCAAAAAGCAAAGAAAAATAGGAACCGAGATGTCCGTCATTATCATCTCGAGTTCTGCACATTCTATCTCTTGTCATCAGAATACGGAAGATGTAGGTCATAGATATCAACGTTGCAGGGAAAATAACGGATAAATTTAAAGATAAGGAAAAAGACGACTATGCAAACCATCTACTATAAATTTTTTATATTAATGTCCCTATTTTGGAGTACTGCAGGTTCCACCGCACCAAGAGCTGAACAAAACATAACTCATCTTTATCCGAGTATTGCTGCCCAGCTGGCCAAATCTTTTTTCTTAGAGCAAGTCGTCCTTGTCGAAGGTTTATCGACACAGTCATTGGATCTCGCCAGATTTCAAGAGAACGAGGCCACCGTTGCGGTGGTGGTTGCCGAAAGCTCTCAGGATTTATTTATTTACTTAGAACCCTGTGATATTTGCGCCCTGCTAGTGAGAGCTGCAAAGTCAACCACTGAGATAGAGACACTGCTTCAGAGTCACCAGATATCTTGCTCCGATCTCCAACAAGAATTGGCTCATAAAATTGGACCGACCGCTATTCATAGTACAATTTGTGATTCATTTTTATGAGGTAAACTGATCTGCCCTGAGTCCACATATAGCAATCCAGTAGAGGGTTCCGTCAAGTTCGACAGATTGAAGATGAGTCTCGCAAATACGACTCCAATTCAAAGGCCCTCCGGCACGAGGGCCAATGTTTGCTTCAATCAAATATCCTTCGGTATGTTGATTTGTTGTATGCGACGGAAGTTTTTTGACATTAGAAATACTGGCATCAGCAAACCAGAATTTATTTCGCGTTAATGGAAAAATGGTTTTAAAGATTGCTTCTTTAATCGCAAATGCGGCCGCAACCCGCTGCCTTTCACTTCCCACGATCGTCATGCTTGAAAATTCTTGCTCGGTTATGATACGCGCGCGAATTTTTTCGGAGACCTCCTTTGTTTCGAGATCGATTCCTACACTTCGCCATTCAAGATGAGAGGAGATGGTTACGGCAATATGACCATTTTTATGCGATAAAGAGCCCGATTTCCCTGCAGGCCAAACGAGGTCCCCGTCGGGCCTGGGCGTCGGATCTGTAGATAGACCGAGTTGCGTTCTTATGCACCAACGACTTCTTAAAATATCACTGCGACGTTCTGCACTTATATTTTCGCTAAGCATAGCTAAGGTTTGAGAACCTGCTCCCTGCAACAGCTGCTCTTCGCTCACTGCCGCAGATTTCGACAAGAGGAACACTGTCCATGGACCTATTGTGAGCCAACGCTGCATTCCTCTTCCTTCCCGATCCACTCGCGTTTATACTAAATCATCATGCTAACACAAACACCTTGGTACATTCATAATATTGATCCGATCGCTTTTACCGTCGGCAGCGAAGCCGTACCTTGGTACTGGCTTAATTACCTGTTCGGTTTTCTTTGGTGCTGGTTCGGACTTGATTATCTCGCAAAAAAACAAGATGGGCGCCTAAAATCAGAAGATGTGACTGCTATGGCATCCTGGGGATGGATTGGCATGCTGATCGGTGCTCGCGTGATTTATATCACCGTATATAACTTCAAATGGTTTCAAACTCATCCTGATCAAATCCTAGCGGTCTGGAATGGCGGGATGAGTTTTCACGGCGGCCTTATAGGCATAGCACTGTCTTGTTGGATGGTCTCGGTCTGCCGTCGTATTTCCCTGCTTGCTTTCACAGATATTCTAGCAGTACTGATCCCTTGGCCATTAGCAACAGGTCGTCTTTGTAATTTTATAAACGGCGAGTTACCAGGAAGGCCCTCGGGCGTGTCATGGGCTGTGATGTTTCCAGAACCCTGGAATGATTTTCCTCGACACCCCTCGCAACTTTATGAGGCGCTAGCCGAGGGCGTTTTACTGGGACTGATCATGTTTTGGGCGTGGCCCCGTTGGCGTCATAAAGTCGGTGTGCTCACTGCGCTGTTTCTTGCTGGATACGGCAGCCTACGATTTTTTACAGAATATACGCGTGAGCCCGATCCTCAAATCGGCTATCTTCTAAGCGGGGTGACCATGGGTCAGGTCCTCTGCCTTCTCATGGTCGCAGCCGGTGCATGCTTAGTTGGCATTGTTGGAAAGCATAGCGACGGTCATTAAAATGAGATTTTGTCGGAATATCCTAGGAGCATGCGTATGCACTTTGGTCGCGTTTCTTCCGCTGAAAATTTTGATTCTTCCCTACCTCCAGACACCTTGCGGACTCAAAGATTTCTAGCACTGCAGACATCCCAGATCACAAAAATTTATGTCGGTTGCCCTATTTGGGCCTCTAAAACCTGGGTGGGCGGCCTTTATCCGCCAAAAACCAAGGCCGCCGACTTTTTACGAGCGTATGCGAAGGCGTTCAATACTGTGGAAGTAAACAGTACGTTTTATCATTTACTCCCTGCCGAACGACTCGATCAGTGGCGCCAACAGGTTCCAAGCGATTTTCGTTTTTGCCCGAAAGTGTACCGTGGCATTACCGAGCAGCTGGGTGCACCGCACCTCTCAAAATTAATCAAAGAATACTGTGAAGCAGTCACAGGTTTTGGTGAAACCTTAGGACTCGTCTTTGCGCAGTTACCAGAAAGTCTAAGTCCGAGATATGGAGCGCTGATAACGCGCCTTGCTCAAAACTGGCCAAGCGAGATTCCACTCGCACTCGAATTTCGCCATCCTGGCTGGTTTCGCGATCATAGTTTATTAGACGATGCGATTAACTTTCTATACCGTCACAAGATTGCAACAGTCATCACAGACACGCCGGGACGACGCGATGCTCTCCATTTATCTCTGACCCAGCCTAAAGTTATGATTCGCTTCCAGGGCAACGAATCTCCTGAGCTTGATCATCAGAGGTTAGCTACCTGGTCGGAACGATTACGCCTTTGGGCGTCCCGTTCCCTGAGTGAAGCTTATTTTTTTACGCATCAGCCTTCCGAGTTGCAAATACCCGAAAATGCTCATTTTTTAAAAAAGCTCTTAGAAGAACAGTCCTCTTATGCCGACACCTTGAAGAAAGATCCCTTTTTAATGAATTGATGCTAATAAATACAGAGTATTATGTATTTTCAATAAATATTATTAATAAAATTAAAAATGTTATTAATAGAATCATAAAAATAGATATTGACGGCTATAGAAGGTCCCTTTATACCAATTCTCTATCTCCGGAGGTTTACCCCTGAATGAGAATTATGACCGAAGCATCTATCAATGACTTTTCGCTGACCCCACAAGAGCGGCGGCAGCGTTCCGAAATCATGGATGCCATGCACACTCTCCAGTCTGCTGTTCAGTTGCTTTGTCAACGCCAAGCCAGCGAACTGCCGGATCTAAAATCGCGTACGGTCGTTGCAGCCAGCCAGCAGTCCCTAACGAAACTGAAAAATTTTGTTGAACAATCTTTTTCAACGCCAAACCCTTAAAATCATTCTAGAGTATTTATTTTCCCTCGGCCCATCATAAGGCAGTTCGTCGAAAATGCTTATTCTTAATTATCATCGAGTAGGATCACCGCCATCGACAGCCCGCTACCGCGGCATGTATGTCACACCGAGCATTCTCGATTGGCATATTCGACTTCTAAAAATCCGCGGTTACCGGTTTGTCACTGTCAGTGAAGGCGTTCGCCTTGAATGCGCTAAAAACTTGGTAGCCCTCACCTTTGACGATGGCTACCGAGATAATATTACCAGTGGATTTCCTGTATTAAATTTCCACAATATTCCCGCTACTGTTTATGTCGTAACGAACGATGTGGGACGTCATGATGTTGTTTGGCAGGAAGCCGGCGATAAGGTCGCTTCTGAACTTATGAGCTGGGACGAGCTAAAACATTTGGAACAATCCGGATGGGAAATAGGCAGCCATGCGGCCGATCATGTTCATTTGGCAAGAAAATCTATCGACGAGCAAAGAAAGCTTATCACCGCATCATGGAATGATATGGAGCGGGGACTGGGTCACACACCACACTCGTTTGCATATCCCTATGGCTCATACAATCAAGATACTCTGGCGATACTTCGTGAACTCAATTGTCCAGCCGCGGTCACAATCAAATCTAACGGTGAAAATAACTCCAGCACACCGACTCTAGAGCTCTTTCGACAATCTGCAAAGGGTTACCGCTCGGTGCACTATCTCAGAGCACTGTCGTTATTGTGGCAGTCGTGAGATAATTTTCTATTATGAAGATATTACATATTGCTACTGAAAAATCTTGGCGCGGCGGAGAGAATCAACTACGCCTTCTTTTGGCCGGACTTCGCGCTAAGGGTGTTGAGAATCACCTGGTGGTTCAACCTGAAAGTGCCGCAGCCAAAATATTCGCCGAAAATGACCACGCTCGCACCTACTCCGTCAGAATGCGTAACGACCTCGATATTTTGGCCGCCCTGAAGATTGCGAGGATTTGTCGTCATGCTGCGATCGATATCATCCATGCCCACACCGCTAGAGCCCATGCCATTGGACTGATGACAAAAGCGATACTGCGGACACGCGGAGGACCTACTCCACAATTAGTGGTACATCGACGTGTCGAACAACCATCGCAAATATCCTGGCTCGAACGACTGAAATATCAAAATCCAGATATCAATCAGTACATCTGCGTTTCAAAAGCCGTTGCTGCCGGCATGAGCCGTATTGGCGTTGACGGTCAACGTATTGAGGTCGTTTACAGTGCCGTCGATCCCGAGCCGCATCGCGACCACGCAAAGGCGCGAGAAGAGGCACGGAACGAATTTAAATTTAGGAACTCAGATACAATTGTTTGTTGTGTTGCAGCGGTAGAGGCCGCTAAGGGCATCGAATACCTCATGTCAGGTTGGTACGATTTTAAAGCCTCCTGCCCATCAACAGACGCTAAGCTTCTCATCGTCGGCGAAGGCCAGCTGCGAGAAACTTTGGAAAAAGAACTTCAGAACTCGCCGCTAAAGGATTCTGTTTTATTTACAGGGTTTCGACGAGACGTCGCGCGGATTATGGCAGCCTCTGATATTTTGATTTTACCAACCTTATGGGAGGGTCTAGGCACGGTGCTTCTAGATGGTCTCTTGGCAGGTTGCGCCGTCATTGGCTCCGACGTGGGTGGCGTTTCGGAAATTATTCGTGACCACCAGACGGGCCTCCTCATTCCAGCGAAAGATTCTACCGCCATTTCTCGATCCATAAGATTATTAGCCACGGACCTAGAACTTAGAAAAAACCTTGTATACCAGGGTCAAAAACACGTCGCAAAATACTTTTCTTTGGATGCGATGGTTGACGGCAATTTCAATGTCTATCGAAAGATCTTAAACCGCCGCTAAAAATCGTAGTCCCCATTTGAGTAAAACCGGCGCGCGTTTAAGCACCGACAAACTACGCAATCTCAGCCAGGAACGCACGGCAATTCCGGCAGCTACTTTTGTTAAAACCCAATAGCGCCAGACAATATGCCACCAACGAAGCGTATACATCCATAAACGCTTATCTAAGATCGCCTGACTTGCGGCCATGCCCGAGCCAAGGGCCAAGGTATTACCTTCTCCCGTCATCGCATCAATAAATCCTGCAGCATCACCTGCCAACAAAATTCTTCCCTGCCGTTTTTTTAATGTCCGATGCAGTAACGGACCGGCGCCGGCAATCTTATCGAGCGTGGACACTGTCGCTAATTTTTCTTTAAGAATTGGACACCCATCAAGCGCCTGCTTGAGTGAAATCGGTCGTTCCGATAATAGCGCAATGTTTATAACTTCCGGCGCGACGGGCGTGACATAAATTTCAAAAAAATCACCCCACCAAACTTCTACGAAGTTACTCCAGGGTCGAACCTGAAAATGCTGACGGACTCCAAATCGATTTTTCTTGCTGCGAGGCCTTAATAAATTTAGTTTCCGCGTGGTTTGTGAATGGAGACCTTCTGCGACAACCAGGTAATCGCTTGTTCTTTCATTCACTCGGATTCCGTGGTTGAGATTCGTAACGCTGCGAACCGTCTCTTCCTGTATTTCTACACCTAGAGCTAATGCACGCTCCCACATGGCTCTTCGCAAAACCTTGCGCCGCACCCCAATCCCGCAATGACCTTCGGCGAATGTGGCTTCAATTCGTTTCACCTCGCCCTTGCCAGGGAGCAGGTAATGAATCCCCGTTAACGGATAGCTTTCGGGAATGATAACCCCAAGCATGGCAAGCCGCTTTAATGCCAAAGGCATCAAACCTTCGCCGCACGGCTTATCAAAATCGATTCCTGCGTTGTCAAAGACTAGCACCCGGAGTCCGGCCATCGCGCCATGGATGGCCGCCGCCATACCTGCTGTCCCTCCCCCGCTGATGATCATATGGAATTCGTTTGCTGGCGTTTTTATCTTTTCTGTCCTTTTCTCAAATCTCTGTCATCTTACTCAACTTTACGACTCTGCGCCTAGTATATTGGCGAACTGGGCCACCAATTATGAGAAAGATATGCCTATTACCGATAAGCACTTGTAATGATTAAAAAACTCCTCTTCGCATAGGCTCAGTTGGCCACACGCCAAGCCCCAAACCACTTTGTGGGCTGCACCCCACTTTAAATTATTTATCAATTATCTTTCATTCTATGTCGATTTTAGATTTATATTTCTTAAAATACGTGTACGGTGCGAACTTAATTAATTTACAAGGTAGGACGACGTGCGGACTATCGTTGTAGAATAAAACAGAGGTTATTATGGGCAAAAAATTGTACGTAGGTGGACTTTCTTACAACACGGACGACAGAGGTCTACATGACGTTTTCTCCCAAGTGGGAAACGTTGAAAGCGCGAAAGTCATCACTGACCGCGAGACCAACCGTAGCAAAGGTTTCGGATTTGTTGAGATGTCAACAGATCAAGAAGCTATGGCTGCAATCCAAAAGTTCAACGGCGCAGAAGTTGACGGTCGTAAATTGACTGTTAACGAAGCTAAACCGCAAGCTCCACGCGAAAGTCGCGGCGGATTCGGCGGCGGCGGCGGCGGCGGTGGCGGTCGTAATCGTTGGTAAGATCAGTCTTTTAAATAAGTTAAATTATTAAAAAGCGACTTCCGGCCTCAACGCCGGAAGTTTTTTTATGCTTACTAAGGCGAAAGAGACTTGAGCGCCTGATTTTCGATACGAATTCGTACCCGTAAAAGCCATAGATTTAAGACCGAAAAGACGAATGACGTCATCCATGCGCCATGTATCAGCGGCAATGCAGCCAACTCAATAATCACAGCAATATAATTCGGGTGATCGAAGAATCGAAACGGCCCATCCTCAATACGCGGCAATCCAGAAACAATAATTACCCGCGTATTCCATTGATGACCTAGTGTTGTAATCACCCACCAACGCAATGCCTGAGTCAAAATCACGACCACTGTAAAAAAAATCGTCCAATTCAAATCGACGTCGCGATCAAAGAAGATTGGTTCTAGGATGCACGAGAGTAAATAACTCACGTGCAAAAGGACCATCCACTTATAATGATCTCGACCGAATTCGACACCACCCTGTGCAAAGCTCCATTTCGCGTTGCGTTTAGAGATCAGGAGTTCCGCGAGGCGTTCGAAGATTGTGATCGTTAGTACCCACCAGTACACCATGTAAATTGCCCTACTTAATTGTGTTTAAAACCAACTTTATTT
>CAZUYQ010000016.1:51625-53995 GCA_964624705.1 uncultured Polynucleobacter sp. | reverse complement strand
GATTGGTCGAGCTTGTGAATTGCAAGTCACTACTGGTGAAGATCGAGCGTTGCAAACTTGTATGATGCTTGCGAAGTCCGATCAAGAAGGCGCGAAACTCTTTATTGACCGCATGGTTCGTGATGCCGAATACAGCAAAAATTATGCAAAAATGCAGCAGTTGATTTCAGGATCCTTACTTAAGTTTAATTTAGATGCGGACGAAAAAATTATCACCTGGCACCGCATCTATAATGCAGCGAATGGTAAGGGTGCCGCGGCTCAACAAGCAGCCCAGCAAATGATCGCTACCTATAAGAAATCAGGCGGCAAAGTTAAAGCGGAAGCAAGTCGATATATCGGCGAAATTGTTTTTAACAATGTGAACGGTATTATGGCGAAGTTCGCATCGCTCAAATTGGCTGGCGGCACGGTCGATGCTCTTGCTGGATCGATTCAGCGTAAAGCTGCGATGATTGCGACCGTCGATAAAGCCTACAATGAAGTCCTTGCGACAAAGGACGCCTACTGGGGAGTCGCGGCACTCTATCAATTAGGTTACGCGCGTGAGATGCTAGCGAACGATTTGGAGAACCCTCCAGGTATTACCGGTGCACCGATTGAGGATGTTAAGAAGCAACTGGCACCTCAGGCACTCGCGGCTCGAGCTGAAGCAAAAAAATGGTATCAGACCGCAGTTGACTCGATCAGTAAGTTTGCCGTCTATAATGAATGGGCGGGTCGATCTGTAAGTGGCCTCTCGCGTTTAACTGGCCAACGGCTTAGCTTTGAAGATGTTGCGATCACTCCAGATTTTATTGGTGCTGAGGTTCCTGCAAATATCGCATCCACTGTGCAAGCCAAGGGAGGTGAGTGATGCCATACTTTAATCGGACAAAATTCGCGATAACCCTTCGCGCCTCTATTGCTGCTGGTATTGCTGTCGCGGTGTTTGGTTGCAGTACGGGTGAGAAAAAAGAAGCCCATGAGGCAACCGGAGGCGGTTCGGATTCCGGGTCTGGTGGCGCTAATGGTGATTCAAATCTTGTAAGTGGTGAACGTCATTTGCTGGTGAATAGTTTGAGCAATAATGGTTTTACGTCGCAGACGGTGAACCGTGCGAAAGCTGCGGGACTGTCGACCAGTTTATCGGCGAATAAATCGAGAGATGCTCAGACTAATTATGGAATCATTGTTGCCAATCGTATCGCTGGTAAACCCCCTAATGATTCATTTGATGAAGCAAGATCCATGGTCGATCGGATGCTGGCAAAAAATCCGGATGCTGAATTGCCGGAGATTGTTCAGCTAGAATTGGCGCTTGCGGCGTTGCATGTAAACAAACTGGCACTTGCTGAGTTCTATTTAGAGAAACTCACGAAGTCAAAGACGCCACGTATTGCCGCCTCGGCTATTAATGCTTTAGGTGTTGTGGCTATTAGAATGGACCGAATTCCCGAGGCAGTAGCGACATTTAAAGAAGCCCTTGCAATTGATAAAGATTACCGACCAGCGCTTTTAAATATTGGTTTTCTAGCATTGCAAGGCGGTGATGCATCAACCGCAAAAAGAGCTTTAGGCGGCATGCAAGACGACTGGGCTGTTGATGGTGGTCTTATTTCTGTGGAGCGGCTAGAAGGTGATTCCGATAAGGCCGAACAACGATGTGAACGCGTGCTGAGTAAACATCCACGGCATAAACCAACGCTGATCAATTGTGGAATTAATGCTTATCAAGGACGGAAAGACTACAAGAAGGCTCGCGATTATTTAAATCGTGCGCTTGCCGTCCAAGGTGGCTCCGCTTTATGGGATGAGAAGTCAGGACGCCTCTTGGGCGTCGTAGATGCTGAAGAAGCAAGAGCTGGGCAGATGAAGGCCGCGAGAGAAGCTGAAGAACGTGCTGCAAAGGCGCAAGCGGACAAAGCGAAGGCAGATGCCGCAGCAGGAAAGGCGCCGGGAGCTGCGGCCCCTGGACAACCTGCTAATGGCAAGCCCGCTGGTGCTCAGTAGTAGTTACGAATATTGAGAAATCTGTTTCTACTATGGTTAGATTTGTGGATGTTCATGAATTTATGCGACGGTTATTTGGTGCAGTAGGCGTAAATTTGATAACATGGTGATATCACCTCATTCTTGTGACTAGGTTGTGTATGGCATTTGAGCTGAAATTTCAAATTCCGGGGCAGCTGCAACGCAGCATTCCACTTGACCACTCGCGTATGATGGTTGGGACACTCTTGTCCAATCAAGTCGTGCTTCGTGCGCCAGGTGTGGATCCAATCCACGGTCTTATTGAAGAAGTAGACGGACAATGGCAGGTCACTGATGTTGGCGCAGACACTGGTATTAAGGTGAATGGCGCTTTGATCGACGTCGAAGAAAAAATAA
>CAZUYQ010000016.1:36982-51615 GCA_964624705.1 uncultured Polynucleobacter sp. | reverse complement strand
TACTTTCGGTAGTGTTGTTGTTGAATTCGTTGATCAGAGCGTTGAAGCGGTGCCACCGCCGCCAGCCTTCAATATCGCAAAACCAGGCACACCGGCGCGGTCACCTTTTGCTGATATTGTTCAACCGGTTCCGGCCGCTGCACCAGTTCCTTCATCGGTACCTAAAACACCGTTGTCAGTGAGCATTGCGGACGATAAGCAAAATTCTCGCACGGTTGAAGCTGCTATCGAACATAAAGCGACGGTGCGCAGCCCCACACCAGCAGCTCCTGGATCCGCCGAAGAACGTCGGGCAAAAAAACCAATTCTATTTTCACCACGCGATGCAAGACCTACGGGAGATATTCTCGAAGTTGTTTCCTATTGGGAAGATACGGTTCTTGATGTTGATCTTTTCCATCCGGACTTCAAAGATTTTAATTCGGTAACGATCGGTGTAACGCCAGAAGCCCATTTTGTGGCTGCAGGTGAAGACCATTTTGTTTCGCACACACTGGCCAGATTTTCTTCGAATGGTGGGTTTAAACTTAAGCTCTTAAAAGGCATGGAAACGCGCCTGCGTCGTGGCGGTAAGGTCGAAAAAATTGCTGGCGAAGGCAGTGTTTCGCTCGAGCGTCGTGATATTGCACATATCAAATACGGTCCGATTCGTTATTTTATGTTGTTCGTGCGCCCGCCTGAAATGGATTTCAGTATGCGCGGACCGCGAGACCCTTTGTTAGTTTGGTTGACGCTGGCAGGTATGGCTCTTTATTTTACAATTGTACCTGCGCTGTGGCTCTCTAATCCGCCAAAAGATAAGCCAGAAGATCAAGAGATCTTTGCTTATGTGGAACAACCACAGGAGCAAAAGAAACCACCTGAACCAGAAAAGAAAAAAGAAGAACCAAAAAAACCAGAAGTGAAAGTGGAAGAGAAGAAGGAGCCGCCTAAGACTCCTAAGCCACCTCCACCACCTAAACCGCAGCCAGTAAAACCTGCGAAACCTGTTGAAAGAGAAAAAGTCGAGCAACCGAAACCTGTGGAGAAACCGGTAGAAAAACCGAAGCTCACGGAGACTTTGCAGTCGAAGCCTGATTCGAAAGTAAAGCCACAAGATGGCAAGCCAGGTGATGTGAATAAACCAGCTGATAAAGCTGCCGGCGCGCCGAACAAGCTCGGAAAGTTGTCGAATGCGGCCGCAGGAATGGAATCTACTTCTGCGAAGAAGCCAGACTTTAAATATGCTGGACCGCAGACGAATAAACCTCTTGGTGCCGCAGGCGGTCCAAAAGGTGTTGGTAATAGTCAGTCGGGTGGCGCGATCAAGGGCAACAAGGCCCACAGTGTTCAGGGTGTCGAAGGTGTTGATAACGATAAGCCGTCGGGTGTGAACCTTGATAAACTTGGTGCTGGTTTAGGGAAAGTTTTAAATAAAAATGGTCCGGGTGCGATTCGTACTGACTTCCAAAGTGCCGCCGGCGGAGCTGGTGGAGGATCTGGATCTGGTGCCAAAACTTACGGTATGGGTGGCCTTGGTGGTGGAAAATCTTTAGGTCTCTCTGGTGCCAGCGGTGCAGCTTCGAACTTCGGCTCTGGGTCCGGTGGCAGCGGTTCTGGTCAGGGCGGTTCTGGCGGATTCGGTGGTAGTGGCGGTGGGCCTGGATTTGGTAGCTCGGGTGGTGGTAACGGTGCAGGCGGTGGCGGTGCAGGCGGTCATGGTCGAGCCAACGTCAATATCGCTGCAGATGCTCCCGGTGTGAGTGGTGGACTAACAGCTCAGGAAATTATGGCTGTCATCCGTGCCCACTTAAACGAGATTCGTCACTGTTATGAACAGCTATTGCAACGTTCGCCAAGTGCTTCTGGTAAAATTGCCGTGGAATTCGTCGTGGCTCTTTCTGGAAATGTTTCAACGGTAAAAGTTGCTGAAGCAAGTCTTAATGATTCTGTGATGCGTGGTTGTGTCACCGGCAAGATTCAGAGATGGGATTTCCCCCCACCTCGCGGCGGGGCGCCTGTAACTGTGACCTATCCGTTTGTGTTTAATCCATTATAAACTGGCGTAGTTAATTGTGTTTGGCAGGTTGAGGTATACATCTTCAACCTCAATTCACCTTAAATTCAAATTACTTACGAATAGTTGTCTACCGCTGACAAAATGCAGTTGGTACAAATGAATATAACCATTTAATTTTTCTTAGAAGATTGGAATTAAAACACATTTAAGTAGGTCAATTCTTAGCGTGATCGGGATTCTCACCTGCATTTATCACCGATTGGATCATCTGTTTCGTCGGCTGGGTTACGTCAAAGACGATGACGAGGCAGAGGAAGATGTGGTTCAAGAAGACATTCCTCTGCTATTCAAACCACGTGCACCCGAGGCTTACCGCGCATGGGTACACGCAGTGACGGTATGTCCACGGCAGTTACGATATCACGAGCTTTTTTATAAAGATTTTTGCCATGAGACGTAATCTCAAGACCTCCCGCCACTCTCACGTTTATGGGTTTTATTTTACTCAGCGTCCGCGTGGAACAGTGAAATATAATTGCAAAAGCGCTCAATAATCTTGCTTTGAGGTGTCGCGATCCTTTCGATGCGATTGTTTCGCTGACCGGCAATATGATCCCGCTTGGATTGGCCGTAGCTAAACACATCTGTGTCTTAAAAGTTTTGTGGCGCAAGGCATCGGTCAGATCCATGAACCTTTCCGTCTCCTCCAGATGGAGTTGCTCCTGGCTAAAGCTGTCGAACGGCTCCAAGGAGCCATGCCACCGCTCGAAGCAAGAAAAGCCAGGCAAAAGTTTTTTTGGGAGTTCTCGCAACCGAGTAGGACCTTCGGTGTTGAGCGGTTATCTTTCGGCGCAACGGTAAATGTTCAATTAAGTTTAGCGATTACTGCGATGTTGGATGGGTAGGTTCCCATTTGATCACTTCACCACTGGCATTAAACCACACTCGGCTCCGGTCTTTGTACCAGTATTCTTTACCATCGATGGACTTCAATCTTGCCTCTCCTTTGAGGACAATCCACTCTAAGTAACGCTTTCCGTCACGAATGATCATCGGAATGCGACCACCGTAGAAGTAAATCTCAGTTCCATATCCATTGAAGGTAAGATGCGACCAAAAATACAGCCTAGAACCTTCGACAAAGTCTGCGCTCTCAATCGCACCATCTGGCCGATGTAAGATATTCTTAGCATATAGGTATGTGTCAGAATCAGCCAGAGGATCATGGATGGTCACCTCTCCACTATGTTCGACAAGGCGGCCATCTTCATGAAAAATGTACTCATCATTCCGCACTTTAACGATGTATGTGTCTGAGTTTTTCTTGATAAGCGAGAGTGCTTCACGTGAGTTAAGGCGAAATTTCTGAATACTCCAAGAACTTCTCGTGAAGAGGTTTTCAAACATTTCATTCTGATCAAAATTCAAATTTAAAGAATAGGAGACGTCATCGGTAACGACGCATACTAGTTTTTCACAAAACCGCATCCCTTTTCCCTGACGATCGGATTTATCATCACGAATAGTTGCAATACGGTTGCTTGATCCTGCAAACCTAAGCCAAACATCTCCCACACTACTAAATGACCAATTCTGATGTTGAATCTGTAACGGCCCCTCACTGTGTGCCCACACTATCATATCTTTACCGTGTGCATCTGGTCTAACCTCGCTACCACAGAGATCCAACACGATATCGTCGGCCTGAAGTCGATGATTATCGCACTTGACCATATATAAGTCGCCCGTTGTGTGGTCTGGGTATTTGACGTCAGGATTGCGCTGTCCAAAAAACTTAGCGTAGGAGGCATAGGTCATCGCAGAGAAGTTTTTTGCCAACAATCTTTCGTTGTACCAACGTGCCCAGTAAGACGTTTTATGTGTGTGAGTCTGCTGCTCCCGGTAGCTGTGCTTTAATCCCAGGAGCTCATTGTAAATCACTTCATGCAGAATAAGAGCGGCTTGATTGCGTTTGTCCAGCATACCCCAAAGATCCGCATTGATCGTGAAGAGCCGATCTTCAGGAAACTGCGGTACCCACTGAAGCACAATCTGCTCAATCTTACATCCGGCAGGAGGTGCGACAGGACCAGTGTCTTCCGTAAAAGGTAGAGTGATGTTTTTCTTAAAACGCGACATATCAGTATCAAAGAAGCGATGGGCCAACGTTTTGT
The DNA here is from genome assembly GCA_964624705.1 of uncultured Polynucleobacter sp. Lineage (GTDB taxonomy): Bacteria > Bdellovibrionota_B > Oligoflexia > Oligoflexales > RGVZ01 > CAMDKS01. The sequence continues at coordinate 47,442 of CAZUYQ010000016.1, read as the reverse complement.
AGACCTCAGACGCCTTAGGATCAATCCTTGCCAATCGGCCTAATACGTAATCGACAATCTGCAAAGGCTCAGCATCAGGACCGAAATCAAGTTCCATATCGCGAAACTCTGCCTCATAAACATCTAATGCTTTGACCGACGTGACGTTTCCAGTTGTATCGCGGCAAACAATCCCTCCGCCGCCGTTACCGACCTCTCCACCGCTGCGCGAAGCCAGCCCTTCGCCAATATCTCCGACTTCGTTGAGTACATTCCAAGACCTAACGTTGTCGGGCATGTAGTTTCGCGCAGGCATAACTCCACAGGAACTCGCCAAGATAATCGTCGTAAGTGAGAAAAGCAGTGGTCGCATGTCACATTTACTTATCTAAACGAAATAGTTGAATGGCCAAGTGATAAACCTGGCTTGGTGTACCTTGCTCCAAATGAACCATGAGACGTCGTCTGAATGCGGCGATCAAATTAGACGCCTCTTCTAGTCGGGTCGGATCAATAGCTATTGTAATACCTGAGCAGCTACGTGTACTTATCGGTTGCTCGTCGATCGCTACCTTGGCTTGATCAAGCATGGTCTTATGAAACTGCCGAATCGCCTGTGACGAAACATTGTTTGGCGATTTATAATTTGCTTTTGTTGCACGAACTTTATCCTTCGCTAATAAACCTAACCGTCGCAAACGGGAGATTGCCACTTCAACCTCAGGTTGCGCAATACCTAGTCGCCGCGCGATTGCTCGAGGGTCAGGATCAAAATCAACCGTCTTTGAAAGTTCCACAATTGCATAATGATGCCAATCTGCAATCGCCGAAAACGCGTCCATATCTAGATCGAAAAATTCGGGTAACGATTCTGAACGCAAGCCGTTTAGGCTACGCATGATGACCTGCTTTGTTTTGGCGTCACGCGCATGTTCATATCGGACCAATGTAATAAAGAGATTGGATTTATCTTCAGGCCAATCTAATGCAGCCGCTATACGAGTCGCGCGATCTTCATTGAGATTCTTGCGGCGGTGAATGATTTGACTTAAAAACCCCGGTGAAACACCCATATCGCGTGAAAATGCCCGTGACGAGTACTTCGGATTGCGTTTGCAACGTGCAAGCAGCTCACGCCGAAGAAGTTCTCGGTAATGCAGTGATAGGAAGTTATCCATCGAATCTTCATTTATCCCGTGATCAGTTCTCGTGACGGAAAATCATTGATTGCGTTGCATGCCGACTAAACTAACATTGCATTTTCGACTAGACAAGCCTTGTGGTAAACAATTTGTTTACTAATGGTAAACACTCATATGAAAAGCCTAGGTTGTAAAGAAGTAATGGAGATAGAACAAAAACGGAATTACGTATTTTCGGAATCACTCACCGATGGCCAACTACCTTTTACAGAGCCATAGTGCGCTTTAAATTTACCTTCAGAGACCTTCGATAAGTCTTTTAAAATCTGGCCTTTTTTATCGATAAATACGCAGCCGATATTTTGCGGTGACATACTTTGAAAAACAAGTCTTGTTTCAGCCATCAGATTTAGGAGTGCCAGTTTTAGCTTTTGCGCATCCACTGGTTTTGTTAGAGATTCCGCGGCGAGTTCAACAGGAGTAAATGTCATATGGCGCTGGATCATTTCCAGCATGAGTTCCGGAGAAAAACCCGGGTCTTTTCCACAAGCGGCCGAAACCATGGCAGCAAGTGACATGACATCGCGATCCAACTCCACAATATCCAGCGCATCTCTTACGACCGAGCGATTCGCCAACGCTAGACATTTATTTACAGCAAGATCAACATCATGAAGGCGATATCCTAAGATATCATCATCGACCACGGGAAAGAAACGAAAGGCCGTATCCCTTACCCACTCAAGCTTTAGATAGTTTCCTGCTTTGCCAATTACGGCACGATAAAAACTTGGTTGTGAGATTTGCGTAGTGACAGTATATCCCGACTTATCCAATAAGATTCTGTCGGCGTTATATGAATCCGTGACTGCTTGATCCAGGTCATGAAAAATATCTACATCTTCCGAATACCGGATAGAATCGTGAGCACGTTGAATTGCAGTACCGCCAGCAACATAGCTCTCAGGATTACGGTTTGCTTTGAGAAGCGCTAGAACCTGCTTTTGAAATTTCGTAATCGGCATAGTTCCTCTTTTATGACAGGTCAAGTTCAGCTGCTAGATGTACGCCTTCAAGGCCGCCGTATTTCTTAAGCCCGTTCTTAATTATCGAGAGATTTTCTATCGTAATCTTTAAATCTTTGCGCAGATGCCAAAAGCACCTTGTGTGAAACTGCAAAAAAACTTGCTGAGCTCGTCCCAAAATATAATGCATTCGATCTTCCCGTTGTTTGCGATAGGAACGCAATACATCTTGAATAAGAACTTGATAACCATCCGGAGCCTCCTGCTTGAGCCAATAAAGCAAGTCATCTTCAAGACGGATTGAAATTGCGGTTTTAGTCACATATACCTCCGTATATACTATATGTATATACATCGGGAAAATCAACAAAAGCATAAGCTTAAAACCTTAAATAACTGAAATACCTAGAATTTAGCGACGAAATTGGAGCAGCCTTGCATGAACCACAAAGATTTCAAAAGACATCTTTTCATAGATCCTATAGATCGAATTTTTTGCCTGCGATCTCACTCCGTATTTTTTTCGCAAATTGTTCGATCGACATCGGAGACGATTCATCTAAGTTTCGCTCTCTAACCGATATATTCTGCTCAGCTACTTCCTTATCACCCATAACAATAGCGTAAGGAATGCTGACCGCGTGATCGGGATTCTCACCTGCATTTATCACCGATTGGATCATCTGTTTCGTCGGCTGGGTTACGTCAAAAACGATGACGAGGCAGAGGAAGACTTCATGCCGGGGTGGCGATTAAAGGTGAGGACCGCCAGGGCCTCGTGCGACTTTTTCGCTATACGAGCCGTTCGTCGATTTCGCCCTCACGGCTCAGTTATGTGGATTCTGGCGAACCTGAGACGAGCGAGGTCGAGCTTGCTCTCAAGCGTCCATGGAGTGACGGCAGCACAGATTGGAATTAAAACACATTTAAGTAGGTCAATTCTTAATTGGCGCGGCAATCGCGTCCCTCGAAGTAATACACGCGAGCTTCTTCAAATTTCATCTCGTCATTGGGTTTTAACCAGTGAAGATTGACGATGGTCGTCGTTTCGTTGTCACGGTTAAGAAAGCTTCCACCTTCCGTCCATAGTTGTACTGCAGAGTTTATTTGGTGAGAGCTTTGTGCAAATAAGCATTTCACTGCAAAAGTTTTCGCATCAATCGAGCACGGAAGATGAGTTAGGAGCGGTGTACCAAACTCGATCTCTTCAACAGTGTCGACACCATTGGTGTAGTCGTTAGTCTGGAATTGATAGGTGCCTTCGCCATCGGCACTGAGACGTATTGCGGCTTGAGTGTCATAGTATGGGCCGGTCTGGCGACAAATTAATTCTTGGGGCCGTGAGGCCTTCGCCTGAGCTAGGGATGCAATAGAAGTGCTAAGAGTCAAAATGACAAAGTATAAATGTTTCATATATTTACCTTACAAAGTTAAAATTAATGTGCTTGTATATTATATATTTTATTAATTGTAAATTATAATCTATATATTATCCCTTATATATAAAGCATTACCCGTAGCATATCCCAAAGCCGTATTGTCAAAAATACACCAAACATTTCGAGCTGTTGAAATTGCATCAGAAAGTTCTTGGCTCATCTGGTCCAGGTCGGTCTTGGCATAGTCGGAATAATAGATCTTCGGTGAGCCATGGAAGCGGTAGTAAACAGTATCTTGGTCGCCGAAGTCATCCGCCTTTGGGACCGGAAGAGGGTCAGCAATAACACGTGAAATATTATGGGCATGAAGCAGCTCGCTTGCGGCGGGGGTGAACCATGTAGGATGGCGAGGTTCTAAAACGATCGAACCGGGATAATGGGAGCGAACCATTTTAAAAAAACTTTTGGCGATAGCTACTTCAAATTTCAGACTTGGCGGTAGCTGAATCAAAACGGGTCCAAGCTTGTCCTTTAAGAAAGCAATCTCCATAAGAAACTGCACAAAGAGTTCCTGAGTATCTTTAAGTCTCTGATGATGAGTGATGGTTTGAGGAGCCTTGACAGCGAATTTAAAGTCTGCCGGGACTGTTTCGGCCCAGCGCTGATAGGTCGTTGGCTTATGGGACCTATAGAATGATGAATTTATCTCAACAGCGTTGAGGCGGGTTGAATACTGGGCCAAAATGCTAGAGCCTGCCGCAAACTGATCCTTATAAATTTTTGGAATGCTCCACCCGGCACAACCTATATATGTCGTCATATTTCTTTAACTCTCCTTTCAGGGTGTCTGAATCGATTCAGACACCCGAATCAATTCAGACACCCTGCAAAGGAAATGCCAATATTTGCTTGTTAAATAGGCGGGTTAGGGCTGGAAATTGCCCTAAACCGGTATCGGGACTAGCCTAACCGTCTCATTTTCGATACAGTCGCGTACCCAATTTCATGATTATTGGTAATTTTTGAGGTTTTCATAAAATGTCGCAGCGCCCCTTATTTCTTTTATCCAATGATGATGGTGTTCATGCGCCAGGCGTGCGTCAGCTAGCCCAGTCGGTAAAAGAACTTGGAGACGTCGTCATTGTTGCGCCACATGTAGAGCGGTCTGCATCCAGTCATGCGATCTCGATTCATGTGCCGCTTAGAGTTGAGGAGATAGAGCCGGGAATTTTTGCAGTCGAAGGTACTCCGGCTGACTGTGTCATGATCGCTTGTCGTAAGTTATTGAGGCGTAAGCCGAATTGGGTATTGTCCGGAATTAACCGGGGTGCTAATCTAGGTATAGACACAATTTATTCAGGTACGGTAGCTGCAGCGATGGAAGGTCTCCTTCATGGGATCCCATCTTTAGCGGTGTCATGTTTCGGCAAAGCTCGCGAGAAATTGCATTACGAGGCAGCCGGGCGGATCGTTACCATGCTTTTAGGGCAGCAGGAGTTATTCCGCGACATATCTGCGGCATCTCTCCTAAATATAAATGTGCCGAATCTTCCCTTTGAGTCGATCAAAGGGATTCGGATTACGGGACTAGGGCGACGGATTTACGAAGAGGAGATGCAGGAGGGGACGGACCCACGGGGACGGCCTTATTACTGGATCGGTGCCGGTGGCGAAATGTTCGCTGACATCGACAACTCAGACTGCGTCACAATTGATCAAGGCTATGCTACTGTTTCAGTACTTAGACCTAGTTTACTGGATGAGCGGGGCAACGCTCATCTTGAAGCGAAACTCGCCGGTGTTTTCGAGCCTTCGTTTGGAACTTCTATAAGGACATAGAAGCAAAAAACGAATCTACGAGCACTGGCCACGCGAAGCGAGGATCGTAAGATGAAGATGTTTTTGAAGATGTTACCGTTGATTGTAGGGTTAGTTGTTTCTGGATGCGCCACAGTTGGCGGTTCACCGCAGCGCCGAGTGATCCAAGTTCAAGTGGAACAAGGTGATTCTCTTAACACCATTGCCAAGCAGTTTGATTCCGACTGGCGCGACATCGCGCAAATTAATAAAGCAGCTTTAAAGAATGGTCTTCACGTTGGACAAGTCCTCAACGTTGTGCCGGGTCCTAACGCACAGGTTGCTGCTGCTCAAGGGAATAACGTAGCTAACGAGTCAACAGATGATGATGACGACATGGCATTTGTTCCTCGTCGTAAAGGTATGCTCTTCGGTACCCCTAAGGACAAAGCCGCAGTCGATTTTATATTTCCCGTCGAAGGACGTATTACCAGTTACTTTGGTAAACGTGGTCGTAAACAACATAAAGGCATCGATATCTCTGCAAATGTTGGCACACCCATCCTTGCTTCAAGTGATGGTGAAGTGATTTTCTCTGGTCGACGCCGTGGATATGGCAGCACGATCGTGGTTGATCATAGTGGTTTTCTGACTCTTTACGCACACTGCTCAAAATTGATTGCAAGCGTTGGCGATACTGTACGTCAGGGTGATTACATCGCAAAATCCGGTCGTAGTGGCAATGCACGTGGCGCACATCTTCATTTTGAAATTCGCGATGGCGATAATGTTCCTTTAGATCCCGTTGCATTCTTGCGACATAAGTCGATCTCTCAAGCTCGAGCGAAAGTTAAGAACGCACCGATTGCTGCTGTCCCTTCGTCCGATAAGGGCAAAGCAGAGAATCGCAAACCAGTTGCAAAGCGTGGTCTATTATACGCGACGGGTAACTGATTCTATCAGAGCGAACGATTCTGTTTTTTTCTTCTCTTTACAATGGTTTCGCGTTCATACTCTTCGGTATGACCTGAACGCATTGCTTTCAAGAGATCGCTACGCGTAATTATACCAATCAATTCCATTGATTCTAACGATGAAACCACAGGAATTCTGCCTATTCCTGCGAACGACATTTTTTCTGCGATAGAGCGGCAGGTTTCGTCAGGCCCGGTGGCAATAACCCGTTGTGTTGAAACAAGGTCGATAGCGTTATGGTCCGGGCTATAGTTGGACAGCTGCAAAATATCCGATTCAGTTATGATGCCTTTGACAATGCCAGCGTCATTTACGACGGGATAGCCGTGATGGGTAGCCACATCCGATTTAAAAAATGCGATGACCTCGCTCAGACTGGTCTTTGCATTAATTGTTGTCACGCTGGTGCTCATTGCAGAGTCCGCCTTCTGTCTCTCTAAAGGATCGACTTCGAATTCACAACGGATATCAAGCCCTCGTCTGGCGATTTTTTCGGTCAAGATGGAGCGTTTCATAATCAAAACAGTAACAGCATAGGATGCAATTGTAGATATCAGTAAGACGGGTAAAGAATGCACTTCATAAGTCACTTCTAGCGCAAATAGAATCGCGGTGAACGGAGCTCGCATGATTCCACCCATCAACGCTGCCATCGCTGCCAAGGGCCAAAGAAATCCAGGGGCAGGGAAATAAGGGCTCAATAGCGAACCCAAGCCTGCACCGATAATAAGTAGTGGCGCGAGAATACCCCCAGAAGTCCCAGATGATAGCGCAATAATCCAAGCGCAAGCTTTTAAAGTGATAAGAATGAGCGACGAACGCGCTTCAGTGTCACCTTGTAGGAAGCTGCCGATAAGATCATATCCCACTCCGAAAACACGGGGATCGATACAACCAATAATCCCAACTCCCAATCCGCCGATGGCTGGCCACCATGACCAGTGACATGGTAATTGGCCAAAAAGATCTTCTGATTTGTAAAGGGTCGTACTGATCAGGCAGGCGCATAGTCCTGCAATTATTCCCAAAGGAAGCGCCGAGGCTATTTGCATTCCAGTCAAAGGGGCAAGGCTTGGGATTGGGAAAAGCGGCAGGGCAGTATCCATCAAGTAGGGTCGAATAAGATAGGCAACACAGCACGCCAAACTAACCGGAATTAAACTGCGGGGACGCCATTCAAATAAAAGTAGCTCGACTGCCAATAACACTGCCGCAATTGGCGTTCCGAAAATGGCGGTCATTCCTGCCGCCGCTCCGGCGACGAGCAGGGTTTTTCGTTCTGCTGGAGATAGATGGAAAAGTTGACCAAAGAGCGATCCGAACGCACCACCGGTCATGATTATAGGTCCCTCTGCACCAAAAGGTCCTCCCGAGCCAATAGAAATAGCAGAAGACAGGGGCTTTAAAATAGCGACCTTTGGCTGCATGATACTTTTGCCAAAAAGAATCACTTCCATGGCTTCAGGGATGCCGTGACCACGAATGCGCTCAGAGCCAAAACGTGCCATCAGCCCGATAATAAGTCCGCCAATTGCTGGTGCAAGCGCTGTCCACCATCCAAAGCTAAGTGCAGGTGCTCGAGTGGCAAAACTGATCTCAGCAAAGAAAAATAAATTCGTAAAAAAAGCGATCGCCTTTATCAAAATATATCCTAGGATCACGCTTAAGCAACCAATGGGCAGGCTAAACAAGCTGAGGTGGGCCAGTCGCCGATCCACGTTGAAATCGCCGTGTTCAGAATGACCGTGCTTTGGTTTGGTAATCGGTTTTTTCATTTTTTTTGCCTTGAAGATAAATATAAAAAATTTGATTATTTTTTTTGAGATTTCGTGTCTTCAAAGAACATAGGTGCAGAAATATCATCTAGATTTGCTATTTTTACGACGCGCTCGAGTAAGTCTGCGAGATTCTTTCGATCCGCGAGTGGCAAAGTCTGTATTGCGGTTATAAGGCCTTCCTGAACGGTGTGCGTATTCTTACCGAGAAGTTTCAGACCTTTTGAACTTATTGTAATGACAGTTCGCCTCAGATCATCGGGTGCAGCTTCTTTGCGAACAAGGTCAAGTTCCGTTAGTTTTGAAACTACCACTGAAACAGAACTAATATGAGTTAGGGTCAAAGCAGCAATTTCGCCAATAGAAAGAGCTGCGTTGGCCTCAAAGATTTTTTGCAGGACGAATAGCTGTGCACCGCTAATGCCAAGATCACTTTCGATACGTCTTGACGATACTCGTAGTCCTTGAACGATTTTTCGAATTGAGTTTATGACAGAATGTGCATCTTGCTGAGACGGCATTGGTATTTTTAGGCCTATCTATAGGATGAACTAGGAATTAGTTGGGATCCCAAGTATAATGGAAAAGCGCAAATTTGCAAAGCCCAAAAAATATAGCTATATAACCTTGAGGTCTAAATTCATGTCGTTAACGCTGCAAAACCAAATTCCTGTAACGTTTACGTGTAATGAAGTCGTCGTTACCAGCACGATTAAAGCGGAGTATTGGACGAGTCGACGAGCTTTTCGGCTCGGAATGAAATGGTGCGGTGCAGCGTGGCTTGGTGCATTGATTACTTTACCCGTTCCGCTTCTACACTTTGTGGCTGTACCAGCCTGCTTACTTGCAGGACCACCTTTAGGTTATGTGATGTATCGATTCTACCGCGGATCGACGGAGATTATTTCAGGAAATGGCAAATGCCCAGCCTGTCAGTATGAATGGGAGTTGGTGAAGAAAACAGTCGACTGGCCGCGGCTTATGAACTGCCCGAAATGCAATGCAGAACTTATGATGGAGCCGACGCGGCATTCTTAAGTTCAGTGAATGGTTACTGGCGCTCTTAAAAAGAATAGCGGAATTTTCGCGCGTACTTTTTCGCGTGTATCAAGATCCACACATTCATACCAGCCACGCATATTGCCGGTGGGAGTCCTTAGCGGACATCCACTTGTATACGCGTAAGATTGTCCCGGAAGGATAATAGGTTGTTCGCCGATGACACCATCGCCGTGAACCTCTTCGCGCACTCCGTGACCATTAGTGATGATCCAGTGTCTTCGCATTAATTGAATTCTGCGGGTGCCATTGTTTTTAATGGTGACGTAATAGGACCAGGCGAACACGCTTTGATCGGTTCGTGAATGGCGTGGCAGAAACTCCGGTCGAACTAAGACTTCGAGATCGCCAGAAACTTCAGTGTAAACAAAGCCTGCGGACGCGTCTTGAGCGGATGGTGATTGAGTATGTAGGCTCATAATAAAATCCCTGCTGCTGAATAGCGATGACCTCGCTTAAACATAGCGCACGCAGGGGATACATGAAATGCAAAAATTGAAAAATTGCCCGCCTTCTCGTTCTAGGTGCTTTTGTAACACGATCCTAACAACCCTATATTTTATAAATAATTCAATGGTTTACTCTTTGGTGTAGGAGTTTAATCCAGAACCAACAAGTATTGACGCTAAAAATTCTGGAATAGCTACCGGCAATGGCAATTACTATTTAAACCCCTCAATGGCTTTTGCTACGTTCTTAGCATCAAGCGCGGGATCTACATCTTCAAAATGTGCTCGTACCACCAGATTCTTATCAAGAATAAAGGTCTGGCGTTTTGCCATGTTGACTACCGGCATTTTTACGCCGTAGAGATTAATCACTTTATCATCAGCATCTGACAAGAGATCAAAGGTCATCTTGTGTTCATCATGAAATTTTTTCTCCGCGGCAACATCATCGGCACTGATACCGTAGACTTCAGCGCCTTTGTCACGAATGACTTTAATGGAATCGCGGAATGCACAGGCTTGTTTTGTGCAACCGGGAGTGCCCGCTTTCGGATAGAAGAATAAAACTGTAAAACCTTTATCCTTGCGGTCTGCCAGTTTAAAAATTTTACCATCTTGGTTCTTTAATTCGAAAAGAGGCGCCGGTTTTCCAACCATCTTGCTCTCAGCGAAACTAGCTGATGAGACAAGCGCCATGGCCGCGATGCCCATTTCTTTTAAAATGCTTTTTTTCATGCGTGAAATCTCCTTATTTTCATCACTTTATCGTGATGATTGGTTAAACGAGAGATTATCATACTGAGGTCTGGACTTAAAGAGGACAACGCCACGCATGGGTGCTGTTCCAGATGGTTGATCCGATTGTGGTGGGTTCTAATGA
>CAZUYQ010000016.1:35597-36972 GCA_964624705.1 uncultured Polynucleobacter sp. | reverse complement strand
CTATAAATCTTGCAGAATCATCGCCAGGTAAAACTATACCAATAGGCAGACAGATAGCAGAAGTGATTAAGAGTGGAGCGCCTACATATATGGTGCCGTCTAAAGTATAGCCGACACCTGCCGCGATAACCGAAGTCGGCGCAGTTACTATTAGCGGAGCATATCGCAGAATATTCTCATGTTCTTCGTCGTCAGCGTTATGACTTTGGCAAGCCGCTTCTGCGACGTATGGAGCACTAACGAGATATGTGATAAAGAGAAGTTTAAAAATAAACATTAAAACCTCCTTGTTGTCGTCCCCTCTTAGAATGAGATGCATATAACGCACCAATCTGAGGCAATATAAGAGATTGATTTTTAAGGATTTTTATAACAGAAACATTTTAACATGTGTGATTAAAGTCACGACTGTGTGTCGCTTGTTTGTTCTTGGGAAGGCGGCTTTTCTTGTTAGATTTTTGAGCTTTAGTTAAACCAGGAAAAACGATCGGCAAGACTTCTTCCACATTTTTTATAAGAATAAATTGCAGATCACGAAGAATCTCTTCGGGGAGAACCTGCAAGTCCGTTTCATTTTGCTTTGGAATCAATAAGCGTTTGAATCCAGCGCGATGTGCGGCCAAAGCCTTTGCTCGTATTCCGCCGACCGGAAATATATCGCCTGTTAGAGTGATTTCGCCGGTCATAGCGATATCTTGCGGAATAGGGCGCTGCAGAAATAGGGAAGCGAGTGCCACGAAAATAGTGAGACCAGCCGAAGGACCATCTTTTGCGATGGAGCCAGCAGGAACGTGAATATGAGTGCCAACGTGAACGAAGTTGCTTTCTGAGATGGATAGTTCTTTTGCCCTAGACCATAAGTAGCTAAGTGCCGTCTCTGCCGACTCTCGCATAACCTTACCGAGTCTTCCGGTTAGAATAAGGCCCCGACCCTGAGGAAGCCTTACGGCTTCAATGTAAATTACTTCGCCACCGGATTCAGTCCAGACCAATCCGGTCGCTACTCCCGTTTGTTTGGGGTTGCGGCTTTCTTCTTCGAAAAACCATTCGGGTCCCAGATAAGCGGCAATGCTGCTATTGTCGATTGTAACGGATGATGAATTATTAGATTCAATATTTTTTCTTGCGACTTTTCTAGTGATCTTGCGTAGACATCTTTGGAGCTGAACCACGCCACTTTCCCTGGTATATCTGTGAACAATTTTAAGAAGAGAGCTCTTTTCAAAATGAAGGGAGCTCTCTTCTAAATTTGCCTCTTCTAGGCAGCGAGGAAGGATAGACCTCGTAGCGATTTGGATTTTTTCCATATCCGTATAACCGGAAAATTCAATAATTTCCATATCAATTAAAACAGAATCCATGTAACTCTCGAAAC
>CAZUYQ010000016.1:28785-35527 GCA_964624705.1 uncultured Polynucleobacter sp. | reverse complement strand
ATATGAGCCCGTAAAGATCTGGGAATATTGTCGAGCGAATTCGCTGTCGCAATAAACCATATCTGAGAAATATCAAATGGAACACCAACATACTCATCAATAAAATTGGTATTCCTATGGTCTAAAATCTCAAGCAATGAAATGCCTGGATTGTCGCTTCGCCCCCAATCAATATGATCAATCTCTTCCAGAATAATGATAGGGTTTCGAACTCCGGAGCGATGAATCGCTCGTATTAAACTACCTGCTGTGACGTGAGGTTGACTTCTGCTTTCACCAATCATGAAACGTTGATTTCTAGCGGTGGCGAAGTTGATTCGTTCAACCGGTCGACCAAGTGATTTCGCAACCGAAAACGCAAGGCTGACTTTTCCCATTCCAGCAGGCCCGACAAATATAAGCTTAGGTGCTCTCGTCTGTAATTTTACTGACGAGATCACCATGTATTCGAGTATCTGTTCTTTGATATCCCGCAGGCCGAAATGACTTTCATCTAAAATCTTTTTCGCTAACAAGTGATCAAAGTGACTTTCAATGAGATTTTGCCATGGAAGCTCGGTCAAGAATTCAAGTTGTGTCAGAATCTTTTGATAATCGACGCTATAAATGGGAAGGCTTTCCAAGCGAATGAGATCTCGCTCATAACACTTCTCCATCGACTCAGGGAGACACTTCTTAAGTTTCTCCCTGAGTTCGATCAAGTCTAAAGATTCAATTCTTGAACTTGTCTTTGTAAATAATGAAATCTCGCTAATTTTAGTCTGTTCATTATTCACAATAACCTCACTGACTTAGTACCTGTAATTTCTAAATCAAATTAACTACGTGAACTTCTCCCTTGATCTTGAGTGCGATTTGCAGGGCGATGACCGAGATCACGTTCTGCATTTGCACTATGAGGCTTTGTTTGCTGTCCTGCATGAGTCGTCCGGTTTTGACCTTCGGCATCGTCAACAATCGAAGAGTTACGAGCACCTTGGCTGCGATAGCGATTATCGTTTTCGACGTCGATTTGATTGTGAGATGCTGTGCGGTTACCTCTCATATCTTCATCGTCGAGAAATTCCTCATCCCGACCTTGGCGAGATTGGGCCTTGGCAGAACCACCTTCGACGTCCATGTCCTGATCGTTATCTAAGCGAGTGCGGCCACCCCAGCTTTTTACGCTCCGTGGATCGTCTAAATCTGCGCCAGAACGTGCTCCACTAGCACCCCGTTCCTGTTGTTCTTGGAAATTACGGGATTGTGCCTGATAGCTTCCACGCTCTCTTTGCTCATCGGTCTCGTCAATATCTTGACCTCGTCCGCGTGGCGCAACGCTTGCTTTTGCAGTTGATGATTTCTTCTGTGCAGCTTGGTCTTTAGAGTTGGCTGCTTTGCCTTTTTCGCTTTTTGATTGTACGTGCTTTGCCATAAATCCTCCGAGAAATTGAAATTTGAAAGCATTTTTTGAAAGCGGATAAAGAATTGCAAAGCCCATGCCAAGCTTTTCCGGCTTGCTGCGAATAAGATCGAACTGACGTGAGTATCTTGAATGCCAAAAGGTTAGAGTTTGAGGTGGTTTTTTATGAGAACGACTTAAGAGTTAGTCCCTAGATAAAGTGGAGGTATTTAAGGACACTTATGCATCTTTTTTGCATCGCTATTTATGACGTAGTGGGTCATCATCGGTGCAGCTCATGAATCTCTCATAAAGGAATCGAAGTATGGAAGAACCCGTTGAGGTGAATTGCCCATTCTGTGGCGAAAGCTTCACAATGTTTGTGGATATCTCGGCCGGCAATCAACGTTATATCGAAGACTGCCAGGTTTGCTGTCGTCCAATTAATATGAGCATTCGCATTTCTCGTGATGGATTCGCTTCAGTGAGTACGGATCGATAAAAGCAAATGGTAGGTTCTTTAGAAAAATGCATCAAACCCAGCGGTCGCATAACTCTGCCATTTCTGACCAATGACTTGGCCGATGCCTAAACCGCAATTGAATCGAACGCCCTTGTTATCCATCAGCAAGTCAACATTGTAGCCGTGGGCGGTAAGAAATCGAGATTTTTCTGGAAGTTTGTCGCCATTCCAGGCCGTACCATGGTTTAAGAACGCGCTGAAATCGAGACGGTCAATATAAATAAGGCCGTAGAATTTATCGAAATCTGAAATGAGAGGATGCGTCACATTTAATTTGGTTCTTGCTTGAGAGTCACCAAAGAGTGGTGAGAATAACCCATAGTCGGAAGTAATCGGATAACTATTCTTGTTATAGCCGCCGCCTGTACCCGGAAGGAATGTTTTAAGGGGCATATACATTTCTTGAAGATCACGGCGGTATGACCCCCTCGTTCTTTCGGCTTCAATTCCTAAATCGATAGATCCATCACCGATGGTGCGGACGATGCTAGTAGACGCGCCAACAACATTGTATTCAAATTTTTGATTGATTGACTTTGGCGCAACTCGGCTCTGAGTGCTTGCCAGGAGGCGCCAGCGATCTGCAAAATGCCATCCTGTGCTGACTGCGCCGTAAACTTCTTTGTAATTGCCGACGTGACTTGACTCGCCTAAGTATTTGGCCAGGTGACCACCGCGTGCTCCCCAATTCCAGACGATAGAGAAATCTTTCCATGATTGCGCAAGATCGCCATCCACATGCACGCCCTTTTCGTCGAGATAAGACGAAAAAATTTGGTCTGTTTCTTTATCGAGATAGCGTCCGTTATAGGTTTGGCTGCGGTAGGGGGCGATGGTCCAAGTGGGTGTGAAGCGATTTTCGATGAGGGCTAGTTCTTGATATGGGAAGCGACTGAAGAGGCCAAGAAGTATGGTCGCTCGGACGGTTTCGTTCTGTTGATGATCCATCAAGGGGACGGAGATAATTCCAAGCTGTGGACCGAGAGCATCATCGGCACCGATCCAAGGAAATGCAAACACGGGACGACCACGCCAGCGAGCCTTTGTTTCAGCAAGTTCAGTATCTTTAGTTATCCCATCGGTGGATGAAGAGGCATCCAAGGCTGTAAGGGCGGGGTCAGTTTTAAGTTTTGAATTATCCACGATAAAGTTTTGCCAGATGCTTGCGCCGTTCATGGCTGTTTTTAAATCAGGATAGCTTCCGGATCTCATGGCAAAGAGGAGTGGTGACGTATGATCATCCAATGGAAGGCAGGATGTATTTGTGAAATCTTTTTCTGCAAGTGGAATGATTGTTACGTTTTCGCCCATCCACACGACACTCGAGGGATAATCTTGAGTGCTGTTGGTCAATCGAAGTGGCATATCCGATATCGAAGTGGATCTTAGGCACTGCCCGGCGTTATTATATTGTCGGATATAGCGACGACTACGATCACTCACGAGGATCCAGGTTCCGGCTTTGGTGTGAGCGAGGCTAAGGGGCTTTCCACCAGCAGTCCAAGGATGATTTGTAACGGTGCCAGTGTCTAGTTGTACTTCAATAACTTGATGACGATCACCCAACATAGTTTGCGTCGTAGCAGCCAAGGATAAAACAATTGGTTTTCCTCCGGCATCGTCTTTGATTCCAAGGAAACTAAGTGCTGTTGGTGTTTTGTGAGTTAACACACAGCTGATCTTGGAATTTTTTTGAGGAACTCGTTTATAGCTACAGACCCGGGTTGATTCTAATTCGTACTCCAACCACCAAATATTTTCTTTGGATAGAAACACCTGTGAGATCCAGTTGGCTTTTCTTTTGATCGTACGACGTTTATGGCCATCTATATACACGACCGCTGCGCGGCGTTCGTTGGCGCGCGGCCAGTGGTCTGTAACAAACGCTCTAGCGTTACCGTCGACGGCTACACTACTTGCCCACACATCTCGCACAGATCCAATCTCGGTTTGTTCGCCGCCCCATTGGCTCGCGGCAGAAGTTGCATCTTTAAACTCAATCGATCTCAGGTACATTTTGCGATCGATTTCGGTAAGCGCAAAGAGTTTATTGTTTTTCATCTGAATACTCGATGAGCTAGCAATCGCAAGATGTGGATCTTTCATCGATTGATGAAGAGGCATGGGGCTTTGAGATTTCCAGTAGATAGTCGCAGCAGTTTTATAAAGTTCATACAATTCTTTGCCGCTATGACCGGTCCATTCGCGCAGCATCGTATCCATCGGCCAGAATTGATTGAATGGTGTCATGGCCCACGGCCACCACCAGGGCATCGTATCGTCACGAAACTTTGTTAGAATTTCTGGGAGGCGATTTGCATCATAGGTTCGCATAATCCAAGCAACAAAAGCACCACTGGTGGCATAGCCGCGGTAACTAAATGGGCCACTCGTATAAAGACTATGAATACGGTCCCATGTCGGCCAATCGTCTTGTAGGGCTTGATGGCGTTCGACTCCCGCCTGTTGCTCGGATCCAACAGAAACACTGATAGCTTCGGCGAGACCTTCCAAAAACCATGCTTCCATCCAGGGCAAATGAAGGATCGATCCTGCCGGTCCAAAAAAATTATCGAGCCGTTGATACATGGTTGCATGCGTGTATTCATGCCATGCCAAATCGCGTGTGCCTTGGCCCAAGGTTTGTAATTCGATGGAATCGGTGATGAAGTTAGCGAACGATGCGTTATCGCTTTCGGCGGACATATTAACGATCAGTGGTGATGTTCGCGTATTTTGAAACCACCGTTCCATAAAATCGGGCGAGGTGATTTCAGAAAACTCTAGTTTGCCCTGGTTGTAGCCGAACCCGATTGGTAGGGCATATGCATGGATAGACGTGAGACAGGAAATCGCGAATATAAGTTGGAGTTTCAAATTTTTTTCTCGCATAGTCTTCCTGGAAAAACGTCCCGTCATTCTGAGCCCAGCGGCCGAAGAATCTCATTCATAAATAGGGGTGTCTGGATGACGAGTTAGTTTAGCAAATTTAGAGGTTAAATGCTAATCTGAGGGCTATGATTGATCATGTAAGATTTAAAATGCTTGTTGGATTTCTACCGTGGTTTGCCATGATGTTCTTTATCATGGCGATCATCTTGCCGAACGCAGAGCAGATGGTTTGTACGATCGTGGCTTTATGCCTTCCTTTGATATTTGTCTGCGTGGCACCTTTTCTTCGATTATCTAGCAACGCCTCTTTTCAACGCCGAAGCGGCATGATTGTTTTCAGCTTAGGCTGCATATTGCTTGTGCTATTGAAATTTGCTAGTGGTGTTGTGGAAATGTTAGCTGCCCCAGGAGGAATTATCGGTGTTGGGGTCGGTATTATAATATTGGGTGATGCTATTCTTATGGATTGTTTTCTGAGAGATCGAGCCAAATCCCGAATTCGACTATTCTCAATGATTTTTGCTTTAATAATCATAACTGCAGGACCTATTTTAATAGGCCTACAAATTATTTATCTCTTAGAACATCTTGATTTGCCAGGCTCTGCCATTCGCCAAATATTTCACATGCGTATGCCGGTCTAGATACTTTGCGTGCTCTGGCGATTCTATTCGTCATACCGTGTCTTTTTACCGCAAATGTCTCTTATTTCGGTTTCGTTGTGTGTCCTAGTTATGGTAATCATGGGCCATGTTACATACCAGAACCCGTAA
Organism: uncultured Polynucleobacter sp.; assembly: GCA_964624705.1. GTDB lineage: Bacteria > Bdellovibrionota_B > Oligoflexia > Oligoflexales > RGVZ01 > CAMDKS01. Next base: position 29,958 of record CAZUYQ010000016.1, on the reverse strand, counting down.
TTTGGGTTTAAATTTTCCTTTTATGATTGCTCCCATGGTGGGGCTTAGCCATGTTGCGTTCCGCGAACTGGTGCGGTCTTATACCCCGGTTGGGATTGATGCACTGCGTTTCACGGAGATGCTCTCGACGCGGAAGCTTCCAAGTGAAAAGCTTGAATCTACCAATGAACTAAAAACAGCACCGGGAGAGACTTTTTTTATTCCACAGCTTTTGGGCAATGAAGAACGATTTATTGGTCCTAGCATTAAAAAACTTCTGCAAGCGAACCCCTGGGGATTTGATATCAATATGGGTTGCCCTCAGTCGCATATCTTACGCCACAATTGGGGAGTGAGACTTATGGGCGATGCAGGTTACGCTGCAGATGTAGTGCAAATCGTAAAACGGCATACGAATCTTCCAGTCAGTGTTAAATTACGTGGCGGTGCCGATAAAGATGTCGATATCGAATATCTTTTAAAATTTACCGAGACGCTCGAGCAAGCAGGAGTGGACTGGTTGACGATTCACCCGAGGCCACGAGCTGCAAAGCACGAAGGCTTGGCAAACTGGGATGTGGTGCGTCAAGTTGCTAAAGCCCGCTCAATTCCTGTAGTTGCTAACGGAGATATTCAAACCGCTGATGATGCGATTGCTATTATTAAAGAATTTGGCTGTGATGGCGCCATGATTGCTCGTGCAGCGACGGTAAGACCATGGATCCTTTGGCAGATAGCTGAGAAGCTAGGGATCGACGCACAACCTCCACGGCGTGAGGGTCAGTCAGCGCCGAAGACGCCAGAGGAAGAGGCAACCGAATATTACAAAGCCCTTGATCAGTATATAAACTTAGTACTGCATTATTTTGGTGACACAGAATACGGCCTACAGAAAACAAGATTCTTTGTTGCAACTGGTAGCAAATGGTTTTTGTTTGGTCATTCTTTTTGGCGCATCACGATGAAAGCAAAATCGCTTGTTGAGATGCAACAAGCGATTGCTGAGTATGCGGCCACTCATGCGCCGAAAATGTATGGCCGGATTGATCTTTAGAATTATCCAACCGGAGGCGGCAAAATGCGGCCATCGGGATAGATCTTGTTCAAAGCATTAAACGCCGCAATACGATACGCCTCGGCAAGAGTCGGGTAGTTGAAAATCATGTTGATCAGATCGTTAGCTACGCCATCCTT
>CAZUYQ010000016.1:17636-28775 GCA_964624705.1 uncultured Polynucleobacter sp. | reverse complement strand
ATGCCATGCCGATGTGGACTAGATTTGCAGCACCTTCACCCACGATATGAATACCAAGAATTTTGTGAGTTTTGCGCTCAATGAGGAGCTTAAGCATACCGTGGTTATCACCGCGGATATAGCCACGAGCTAGTTCACCATAGCCTGCACGGCCGACAACAAAGTCGGCACCAGATTCTTTGAGTTGTTCTTCTGTCGGTCCGACGGAAGACATCTCGGGAATGGTATAGACGCCAATCGGAAAGTGTTTTGGGAATTCACTTTTGATTTCAGCGAATGCATGTAATGCACAGAACCTTCCCTGCTGTGTCGAAGTCGCGGCAAGTGCAGGTGGCCCAATAACATCACCAGCCGCGTAAATATGCGGTAAATTGGTCTGAAATGCATCGTTGACCTTGATCACGCCGCGATCGTTGACTTCAATCTTGAGTTTTTGCAGACCGAGATTTTCGGCATTACTGATGCGACCAGCGGCAAAGAATAAAACATCGGTTTCAAGTGTTTCATTGGTCATTTGAATCTGAACTTTTGGCCCTTTTGGGGTGATCGTAACCAATTCTTGACCAAGCCGAAATTTAACACCCATCTCGGTCATACTTTTTTCAAGCTGTTTAACGATTTCAAAATCACTTTGCGCCATAAGGCGATCGCGTGAATCAGCGAGAATGACGTCAACGCCTAGAGCCGAGAAGATACAGGCATATTCGCAGCCAATCACGCCGGCACCGTAAATCACCATATGCTTTGGCACGCATTCAAGGCGAAGAACTTCATCGGAATCAACAACTCGCCAACCGTCAAATGGAATGTTATCGGGACGACGTGGTCGTGAGCCGGTGGCAATTACAAAATAACGGCCACAAATATTATACGCAGGACCATGATCCGGCGAGACACGTACTGTGTTTGAATCTTCGAAACTAGCGAAGCCACCCACGACTTCGATATTGTTTTTCTTTAAATAGCGTCTTACCAACGCTTCTTCTTCGGTCGAAACCTTGTGAGCGCGGCGATAGAGCTTAGTCGTCGAAAGATCGTCGATGACACGCTCTACCCATTGGGGACCTGCATGGTGACGAATATTATGAATCGCCTCGAGGCTTTCGCGAATTGTTTTTGAGGGCAAGGTTCCTGTTTGAATCCATGCACCGCCGATACGATCTGGCATTTTTTCGATGATGCAAACGGTCTTTTTAAGTTTTGATGCTTGGACTGCAGCTTGAACACCGGCAGGACCACTCCCAATAACAACGAGATCGTACTCCGTGCGATCACATTTGAGTTGGTTCATAGTCGCTTCGGATGGAATCATTGATAATACCTCACAAAATTTTCAATATAAGTATATTCTAATCCACGTTTGAATGAGATGCATTCTTCTCAATGCAGTCCACATTAATTTGAATTTTGATAGAATCGCAAAAACGCCTGGAGATCGAATTATGAATAGCATGATGGTGCTGCAAGGTATCCTGCCTTTAGTCGTGTTTGCGATTGTCGATATTTTTGCCGGGCTGCGTGCGGCCATTGTTGCTGCGATGGTGTTTGCCACGGCCGAGGCGATCTGGAGCTACTATCAATTTGGCGAAATTGATCATTTGACCTGGGCTTCGATGATTTTAGTGCTCGTTATGGGAGCGATTGCCTTTAAAATGCGCAATGACAAGCTGTTCAAATTTCAGCCGGTTGCGCTGTCGGCCCTATCAGCAGGGGCTTTGATTTATTTTCAAATTTTTGAAACGCCGCTAATGGTCCAGATGACGCCAAAGATGGCACCCTTGATGCCAGAAGCTCAACGAGCACAGATGAGCAGTCCGGAAATGATTGCTTTGATCGCTCGCTTGGACACTATGATGATCTTCGTGTTTATCGCTCATGGACTGTTGGTTGCATGGGCAGCAATGCGTAAGAGTACGCTCTACTGGCTGGTTCTACGGGGTGCTGGGTTCTATGGTCTGCTTTTATTGGTCCTTCTCATCAATCTGATCTTAGGCCTACCCGCCGTAAGATGAGAGCTTCTCATCAACGTTTTTACATCAACCCATATTGTTGGAAATCGTCACATGATGTATCTTTGCATAAGAGCTAACCTCATTAACAGAAATGGTGACAACGATGGTGCAAGAACACATCAGTTCGTCGGTCCCTTTGGAACGTCCGATCACGATTCCCATTGGTGGAATTGGTGATGTACGTAGACTTTTGCCAACATCACTTTTGCAACAGCGTCACCGAGCGTGGGCTTTGGGGCTTCCGCCGCAGTGTTCTGTGCCGCAGCAGTCGTCTCCGCTTATTATTGCAGTCGGTGGCGGAAAAGGTGGGGTTGGCAAAAGCTTAATCTCAGCAAATCTTGCAGCGAGGCTTGCGCGTTTAGGTTTTCGTGTCGCTGCGTTGGATTTAGATTGTGGCGGTAGTAATCTACATACCTATTTTGGAATCAATCAGTTTCCACACTGTCTCGGCGACTATATTGTTCATGGTAGCTGTACGATGAATGAACTGCTCGTTCCTACAGGTGTAGAAGGATTGTCCATCGCAGTAAGCCAACGCGATGATGCGTGGAGCGTGGCTGATGCTCTTGGCGGTGCGGGTATGGCCCGATTGTTTGCTGGGATTCAGGATCTTGGAAACAATGATACTGGTCATGGGATAGATATTGTGATTGTCGATCTTGGTGCAGGCTCTGCGCGTCACACCATTGATCTATTCACCGCGGCTCATGTTGGTATTGTGACGGCGTTGCCAGAGCCGACTTCAGTAGAGAACAGCTATCTATTTCTGAGGACAACGCTGATGCGCTTACTTGAGAACGCAGGAAAGCGACTCAATATCGAGAGCCAAACGGCCGAGATCTTACAGGCTCTTAACCGCGATGCTGTGGGTTTACCCCAGCGAAGTTATACGGATAAGCTACGCTCACTGTATAAAGAAAACCCAGCTGCGGTTGCCCCGTTGGCCTCGGTCTTAAGCGGTCGAATGATCGGTATTATTATAAATCAGACCCGATCGCAGGCTGATATTGACATCGGTAAGGCGATGGAGATGGCTGCTCAACGTTATTTTGGATTTAGTTCAAATTATTTGGGATACTTGAATTATGATGAGTCGGCTTGGAAATCTCTCCGTAATAAACGGCTATTACTCGTAGATTTCCCCCAGGCGCTTCTAACGAGGCGACTTTGTGAGGTCGGCAACTCGCTGTTAAAAGGGGTTGGTGTCACTATAGGTTGATACTGCCGCAAATTCCGCATATGCTGAAGATTCTCAAGGAGAAATAAAATGAGCAACGACCTAACTCATGAGCCGTCTTTTGGCGGTGCATTTGGCGCACTAGCAATACCTACTTATTACACTGTTTTGAATATAGATCCGACGGCGTCGAGGATGATGGTGAGAGAAGCTTATCTTCGTCTGAAAAGCTTATATAATAATGGCGGCGACGGATTGTATGGAATTGGTGGCACTGACGACTTGCAAAGTCAATTGGCTGAACTCGATGAAGCATTTGCGGTGTTAAATGACGATCATCGTCGCACCGAATATGATCGCAGCATTGGTTTACTCTCGCACAAGCAGGGTGCGATCGCTGCAGCAACGGCCCATGGCGTGGCGGCAGCGGCTGCAAATGATGAACCTTGGTCAACAAGTGCGTCGACGGATACGATTCAAACAAGTCGCTCAACTTTAAAAGTCATCAAAACACGTGCCACCCGTCCTGATGATGCAAAAACCCAAGATCTATTCTTGTCTATTTTAGCAGATCATGACGTGGGTGATGGTGCAATTTTGACGAAATTACGAGAGTCCGTGAACGTTAGCATTGCGGAAATTCATGAGCGCACAAAAATATGCCTCGAGTATATTCGCGCGATGGAATCAAATCGTTTTGAACGTCTACCGCAGGTCGTGTATGTAAAGGGCTTCATGCGAAGTTATCTTAAGTATCTTTGTATCCCTAATGCGGATCGAATTATCATTGCATATGCTGCGCGGCTTGAAGCGTGGCAAGCAGGTCAAAAGGCGTAAGTTTAGTATGAGTGCTGAGAAAGATACTGAGAGATCTGCTTCTGGGTGGCAAGAAGTTATCGTCCCATTTTTTGATTCCGCAAGTCGCCCACGCTTAGATGCGTGGCTTGCAACCGTAATTGATGGAATGTCTCGCTCAAAAGTCCAAGAGATGATTGAAGCAGGGAATGTACGCGTTAATCGTGTGAAAATCTTCAGTTAAACCTGGAGATGTTGTCGCCTATTTGCAGCCCGAGCGCGCAAAGACCGGTATTCAACCGGTCAAAATGAATCTCGATGTTATTTTTGAAGATGAATATGTTCTTGTGGTCAACAAACCAGCTGGCTTGGCAATCCATCCTGGCGCGGGCGAAACCGGAGCTACGCTAGTGCATGGGCTTTTGGCGCATGCAAAATCACTCGGCCAGTCTGGACGAACCGAGGAAGAGGACGGCGGAGAATTAAGCGATCGTCCCGGAATCGTGCACAGGCTTGATAAAGATACGACCGGCGTTCTGGTTGTGGCAAAAACGGATCAAGCGCATGCTCATCTTTCAAAACAATTTCATGATAAGACCAATTTTCGGCAATACGTGGCACTTTTGAATGGCGTCATGCCCGAAGGCGAGTGGGTTCGAGAAAGTTGGTTGCATCGTGATCCGCGTGATCGTACGCGCTTTACCAGTCTCGATATGGCCGAATACACAAAAAAACGAGATCATGAAGGTCATGATTTGCCGGGCCATCGTTACTCGAGAACCCTCTTTAAGCGGGAAGCTGCTTTTGGTCCCCTAACGCTTGCTTCTATACGTTTATATACCGGTAGAACTCATCAGATTCGAGTTCATGCTCGGGATATGAATGCTCCTGTATGGGGTGATCAAACTTATGGAAGAAGCCCGATTTGGGGCGAAAAATGTCCGTTTCCAGAAGAAGTGGAGCAGACGTTGCGTGGAGTTAAGCGACAATTGCTTCATGCGTGGATCTTAGGTTTTGAACATCCGACCACCGGAAAATGGCTGCAGTTTGAAGCACCATTGCCGGAAGATTTTTCCCAGGTGGTTGTTGCCTTGCGTGGTTTAGGATCTAAATAAGCTGATTTTGATGCTATTTTTCTGTTAATTAGCTAAATAAGCGAAACGGTTTCATAGGCGCACCTGCTTGGCTAAGCTTGATTGTTGTATAGGAAGTGCGTGAGAATAATAGAAGTAGTCAATCTATTGAGGCTGCGCAGTGCTTATATGGAGAGCAAGCGAGTGCATTCTACTATGTTAAGCTCCAAAGTTTTTTTTATCGCCGCAATGGGTTTTATTGCGGGCGAAAGTCGCGCTATTGGCATTGAGCCTACTCATGACGTCATGAAAGAAATGATTGTCTTGAGTGTCGGTAAGACGCAGCTGCGAGCCGAACTCAAAACCCTTCCTGAAAACGGCGCCGAACCAAAACCACTGCGTTCTTTTAAAATCGCTATCGGCAAAGTCGACGGCGATAAAGAGCGAGAAGGCGATAATAAAACCCCTGAGGGCATTTATTTTACAGTTGGAAAAATTGATAGTAAGCAGTTGCCGCCAGAAAAATATGGTCCGCTCGCATTACCGCTAAATTTCCCGAATCCAATGGATCAGATTCAAGGCAAGACCGGCTACGGTATTTGGTTGCACGGTGTAGGTCATCGCAATATTGAGGATGCTAACGTGACGCAGGGCTGCGTTGCTTTCCCAAATGACGAAATCGCAAGCCTCGTGTCATGGCTGAAACCAAGCCATGGTGTCGTAGTGATTGCAAAAGATTTAAGCGAAGTGAACCGCTCATCTGACGTTGGGGAACTTTATAAGACTAGCCAGGACTGGGTCACCGCTTGGGCTACCAGAGATCTAGATAAATACGTAAGTTATTATGCCGATGATTTTGAGAATAATGGAAAAAAACTAAAGGCTTATAAGACATATAAGCAGGCAGTATTTAAATCATATAAAGAGATGACGGTTCGCATGTCGAATGTGCGAATTGTGACGCATCCTAAGTATGCACTCGTTATGATGAATCAAGATTTTAAGGGCGACAAAAGATTTGTCTCTGATGGTCGGAAAATGCTCTATTGGCGGCGCAATGAAGCTGGGCAATGGAAAATTGTGAGAGAATTATTTGATAATTTTCTCATGAATCCAGTTCAATTTAGCACCGATGATGTAGCCGGTTTGAAGCAAGGTGCTGCCGTGTCTCCACAGGGGCCTGCCGCGAGAACTGCAGAAACAACAACTAGAAGTCTTTGACCCGAGGGTTAGCCATCTGCTAGAGTCGTCAGAACGATCTGAAACTCTAGGAGGCTTACTTGAAGACGTCGATTGCCACATTAGCATTATTTATGACAGCATCATCTCTTAACGCGCAGGCGATTTTTTCGCTTGGCGGCAAATCATATGAGATGAAGGATTTAACCCCGGCTCAACAGCAACAAATGTTTGAGATTCAATATGAATCTTACGAGAAATCAAAACAGGCTGTTGATGGTTTAGTACTCGATACCTATCTCACTGAAGAAGCCGCAAAACAAAAGAAAACAAAAGAAGAAGTCGGTAACAAGTTATTTGATGTCAAAGAGCCATCCGATAAAGACATTAAACATTGGTACGATGAAAACAAAGGTCGTATTCCACCGAACTATCAGTTTGATCAGATCAAGGGCGAGATTGCTAAGATCGTCAAACAAGAACGAGTCAAAGCAAAACGCGATGAAGTTCTCGAGAAACTAAAAAAAGACAAGAAATTCTCATTGGCTCTCGCGAAACCTACAGCGCCAAAAGTCGACGTCAAAGTGGATGGATTTCCATCCAAGGGTAAAGACAACGCCAAGGTTACAATCATCGAGTTTGCTGATTATCAGTGCCCACATTGCAAAGAGGCAGTTGATGGTTTCAAAAAAGTTCTTGATAAGATGAAGAATAAAGTGAAGTTCTATTATGTCGACTTCCCAATCAACCCATCTGGAATCTCACGGATTGTCGCTGAAGGCTCGCATTGTGCTATGGAGCAAGGCAAGTTTTGGGAATACCATTACAAAGCGTTTGAAGGTCAAGCGGCTCTTGATAAAGACTCTCCCACTAAGCTTGCGAAAGAGCTTAAGTTGGATGAGGCTAAGTTCAAGGCTTGTATGGATGCAAACAAGGGCAAAGCCTTGGTCGAGAAGGGGCGTGCAGAAGGCGACCGTATTGGCGTAAGTGGCACACCGTATATCGTTATTAATGGTGAGCGTTACCTTGGAGCTCATACGGTTGAAGCTTTGACGAAGGAAATTGAGAGCAAGTTGTAAAATATCGGCCTTTGTCGAGCCCTTGTGGCAGAGCCTTGATTAAAGTAAATCACGCCCGTTCCGAACAGATCTAAGTGACATTAGATCTTAAAGGAGTCGGGCGTGGTTTTTTTTCGGGCCAAACGAACTTTGTGGAGTGCGCTATGGGGTGGAGTCATCTTGTGGATGAGTCAACCTGCATTTGCCGTTTCCGCTGCAGCATTTCGTTTAGAGCAAGAAACACAAACGCTCGCGAAGCAAAAAATTGCCAGTATTGTTAGCAAATATTGCGGTGAATCCTGCGAAGTGATCAATGTCGAATCATTTATCGACGAACTCAACAGTGAGCCTGATGATATTGGTTTCGAGAGTGTTACCGGCGAAGCGACGTCGAAACTATCTATCGCGCGAATGATTGTGGACATGCAGGTCGATGACCGCGTGTCCGCGGCGGATCGCGAACGACTTGGTAAGTTGATTGTCAATGGACTAAGAAATCTGGCGCCAGCGGTGAATGTTCGCTGGTCCACAGTGGCGGTGCCGCAAATTGGCATGTCTGGTGAATCTGAGGACCGTCTCAAATCCCAACTACTACAGAAGCTACAATCAGTAGTTCAAGGCGCCATCGATTCCTATTGCCCCTCAGAGTGTATTTTATCGAATGTGATGGTGGAAGGGAAATTGGTTTCGCAGGACGAATCCCGTGGCGTCAGTGAGCGCGAATTGATTCGCGATCGGGGTGGCCGCGGAATCTTTCGGATTGATGGTATCGATATCGATATCAGTATTGACGAGAAGATGCAGGAGGCAAATCGGACTAAAATTTACAACCTGATTAAAATGAAAACCAAGTTTGCCTATCCACTTAATATCAATATGAGTGTGGTGGATTTTCCTTCGAGCCCGGAAAGTCAAACAGCAAAGGATCCTTGGGGTTTAGACCGACTGCGGCAAACTCTGCAAATCTTCCGTGATCTTGCTAGTACTAAGGAAATTATTACTAATACCCAGAGCGAATCTAAATCTGCGATGACCGCAGAGCGGAATGAATCGCGTGAGAGTCGTGAATCTCAATCAAGTAAAGAAAAATCATCCGAAACAAATTCTGCAACAGAGAAAGCAGCCATTACAGAGAGCAGTAAAGCGAGTGAAATATCGGCTTCAAAGAGTGAAGCGAAAAATGAAGGTAGCCAAAACTACGAATACGCTCTTTATGTCGGCGCGTTCTTGCTGTTGTCTGGAATCTTAGTTGCGATGGTGATGCGATTCTCATCCGCTGCTAAGGATGCAAAGATTATGATGGATGCGGCTAGTCCTCAGCAGGGCGGTTGGGCTCAACAGAATCAGCAAGGCATACAGCCGGGCGGCCAGGTTGTTAACGGTCAGATGCAAATGGGTAATGCTCAAGGCACGATCTCAGTATCTCCTGAACGACTCTCGTTGCGCTTTAAGATCGACTCTTTGAGAGAAGAGGTCTTAAGGATCTTTACCGAGAATCCTAAGATCGCTAGAGATGTATTCACCAGAATGCTGCAAGAAAGCGGCGTGGAAACGACGTCGAAGTATGTTCATGTATTTGGTCCGATGGTTGTTTTTGAATTGATGAATGATCCAAACCTTCAACGTGATCTCTATGATTTGAGCGAGTACTACCATAAATCGAGTTTTAGCTTTACGGACGAGCAAACTCTTGAACTGTTAAGTTCACTAAAAACAAAAGTAACCGCGTCAGAAATTAAACTGATGGCTCGTCGCCGTGCAGAGCAATTTGATTTCTTGCAAAATCTCGATTCACCACAAGTATTTGCCTTGATTGGCGAGGAAAAACCTCAGGTGCAGAGTATCGTTCTGACTCAGCTGGATCATAACAAGCGCCGTGCGGTGTTTGATATGTATGAAGGTCAGCAAAAAGTTGCGCTTATGCGTGAGCTATGCCGAGCAGACGCGATCCCCAAAGAATATCTTGCGAATGTTGCAAAAGCTCTCCATAAAAAAGTGCTTTCGCATAATGAGTACGATACAGAACAGCTCCGCTCCAGTGATATTATTCTCGATCTTCTTGAGAAAGCGCCCTTGGATGAGCAACGCGAGCTTATGGCCGACCTTGTACAAACGAATGCTGAAGCAGCTAGAGCCATTAAGTTGAAATTAGTGACGGTTGAGATGCTTGCTTATCTTAAAGATGGCCATCTATTAGAAATTGTAATGGGACTTGAGCGCGAAGATCTATTGGCGTTCCTAGTTGGAACACGAGATCACGTTCGCGAGTTGCTTCTTGCTAAGGCTCCTAGTGAACTTGCGGCGAGCTGGGTGGAAGATATTGAGCAAATCTCTGGTGTCGATGAAGCGACATACAGACTTGCTGAACTTAAAATTATTAATAGGATCCGTACTCTCGCAAATAGTGGCGCGGTTCGTATGATCGATATCAATGATCGTATCTTTGCTCCGGAGTATTTGGCAGCGGTACGCAAGAGTCGTGACAATGTCGAAATTGCCGTAAGTAAAAATTCTATGGCGGCATAGATGGCAGTACCTCTAAGTCTGGCTTATTTCTTGCATTTTATTGTTTGGGAAAAGAAATTTTCTTAGGTTGCGCTTTTTTGCTGAATTTTATGTTGTAATTGACGCAATGTGCATTATTTTTGAACTCAACTCAACGTGCATGAAGGAAAAAAGGAGTAAAAATGACACCAGTTATTCATAATTTGGCCGTTTTATTTTTTTTGCAGGCGTGTGCACATCATGGCTATTAAAAAAAAAATTTCAGCGACTCTGGTCAACAAACCTCAGCGAATAGTTCGATGACAAAAACGTCTTCGACGGGAATGCGCCACCAGCGAATACCTTGCCAAGTGAACAACGAGCCAAAGGAAGGTTTTAGTTCGCAAGCGCGTCATGTTGAGATTGGACTATCAAAAGATATCCCGTCTTCAGAGAGCTCTTCGCTGGATCTCTATTCTAAATATCAAGATTGTGACGACTAGGTTGTGGGTTCTTGATCAAAAAATTTGGTTGTCCAAGGTTTCGACATGTTATCGAATTCCTAAGCACTGAAACGCCCCTTAGCAAGCCTATGCCAAGAGGTGTTTTTTATTAACATTATAATATTATTAGATTAAATAGCTCGACTTTCCTGTGGAAACCGCCGTGTGTTGCGTGGCACAAGCCTTGCGACTCCCATGGTAATCACACGCATCCAGGTTTTTTTAACTTGAATGGCTCTACCAGAACAAAGGAGACAAGCGATGAAGTATTCTATGTCTATGAAGACCATCATGATCAGTCTAATGACTCCACTGATGACGATGGGAACGCTCCAAGCAAAACCAATTACCGGAGCACCATTTTTAGATGAACGGTGCGAAAAGGCTGGATTTAAACCAAGCTATAAAAAAGGTAAACAAAGTGCTGAAGCGATTGTAAAAAATTGGAACGGCCAGGCGGCAGCTCGCGGTAAAACTGAGGGTCGTGCAGCTGGTATTGCTGCCGCAGGTTTATTAACAGCAGCTCAGGGTACGACAGATGGGTCGACTGATGGATACAATAAAGGTTTAACGGATGGTTATACTTCCGCATACAACACCGCGTATAACCAGTATTATAATGCGAATTATGGACCTGCTTATAATCAGGGAAAAGTAGATCCAGCCAGTGCAAGTCGAGGTCAGAGTGATGGCGCTCGGAATGGTTACAATGACGGTCTATCTGATGGTGAAGATGACGCCTACTATGATGGGTATAACTATGGCTATTCGCAAGGTCAAGGTTATGGACAAAGTGATGGTTATAGTGACGGTTATGATGATGGTAACTACAACGGTTACTATGCCGGCTATTACGAT
>CAZUYQ010000016.1:4281-17568 GCA_964624705.1 uncultured Polynucleobacter sp. | reverse complement strand
GGAAGCTCGACCTGCAGTGCAAGTCGATCTGCGCTGAGTGCAGCTAAGCTCGCTGATGCAAAGAAACGTAAACCAGATCCAGTCTGCCCTGTGATCGGCAGCTTAAATGGTTGGTCGCATAATCCGATGGTTTCTTCGCGCCAAGATGCAAAAAACTTCTGTTTTCAACTCGGTTGTAGCGATGTAAACGACACATCCCAAAAAGCATATGATCAAGCTTATGCTGCAGCGTTCCCGATCGGTTATGCAGACGGTAAAAAACTGAATCCTACCTACTGGAATGCGTACCAAGCAGCTTATGCAACCTCATATACCCAAGGTGTTTCTGAAAGTGCTCCACAAGGAACTGCCGACGGCAAAGCGAGAGGTACTACTAATGGACAGCGCGATGGCTATGCTGACGGTCAGACTGCTGCGTATAATCAAGCTTATAACCAAGCCTATCCTTCAGCTTACGACAACGGTTATGATGATGGATACAGTAATTCGATTTACAATAACGGCTACAGCAACGGTTACTTCGACGGCTACAATTCTGGGTACTCAAGCGGCTTTAGTTCGGGTCAAGGTCAAGGTTACTACAACGGTTATAATGATGGTTACAATGACGGTCTAGACGCTTGTGATTATGGTCTAGTAGCAGCATTAACGTCTGATGACATCTCGGCTCCGACTATGAAGTATAAGAAACCATCAGCTGCTGTAATCCAAAAGCTTCACCGTGATACCTACAAAAAACTAGTTCCAAAAGTCAGATCTCTACCACGTAAAATGACTGCAGCAGAAAAAGCAAGTTTGACTAACGCAACCGCTAAGAACCGCGCTGTGCTAAAAGCGTCGATGAAACCAGTATTGTCTGCTCCTAAATAAGTTAGAAGATTAGTGTAGTGTAAGTTTATTCAAAAGGCCTTGTTTGGAGAAATCCAGACAAGGCCTTTACCGTTGCCGGTCACTTTTCGGCCAGTCCTACGGCATCATGAAGATCAAATTTGCCGGAAATCGGCTCTAAATGATGCGTGTCTCTTTATGATTTCAATAAGTTAACACTTGGCATTCGCATTGCTTTGCCTGGCTTTGAACGAACTTCATCATCATGAACAGGATAGAGGAAAAAGAATATGTTTCAAGCTATGCAAAAAATTCAGAAAAAGAGATCAGCAGTGTGGACCTGTGTGTTGGCAATTGGGTTGTCAGGTTGTGGTCAGCTGAAAGATACGACAAGTGAACTCGAGAGTGTTGGTTTAGCGGTCGTGAACAGTCTTACTAGTGTGATGAGCGTCATTGTTGGTGATAGAAATACAGCAATGAGCGGGGTTGTAGTGGGTCATGCATTGCCTAAGGGCGTTAGTGCCAATGACTTAAAAGGGTGGAAGCAAAAGACCTTTACATTTGAGAAGAAGGCTAAAAGTAATGTTCTTAAAAATTGGCTTTTAGAAGCAAAATACGAAATCACCTATCAGTGCGGAGGAAGTTATAAGGGAAAAGGCGCCTACCTCGCAAATATTATGATGACGCCAAAATCGGTATGGGTTGCTTCACTTTATAAATACAAAGTGGTAGCCGTATCTAATGAAGCCTTGAATGAAGGAAGTAAAGACCAGCCTGTGGCGGCATTGAAATTTGTAGTAACTCATACTATGGATGGTCTCGTGACCGCAGCGGTGAGTGATACTTTCCAAATTGATGCTAAATCTTGTGAAATCCAGGCGGATTTAAACGACTTCAACTGATTTATCGCGACGGGCTTCTAAATCCTGAATAATAAGTTTTTTTAAGTCAGTTGTGTGATCAAATGTAGAGAGATAATCTTCGATTCGAAGAGCTTCAAAGCTGATTTTCACGGTCTTGAACAACTTGGGAAACCCTTGGCCAGGAGATTGAATATGATGCAATCCTCCGCTATAACAGAGCATCATACGGCCTTGTTTCATTGTTGTTAGCACATCAACGATTCCGCCGCGTACGGTCATGGGCTTGCCATCTCTATCAAGACCGTTCGGTCGCTTCATGCGACCTTCGGGCATAAATATCATCGTATCGTTAGGCTCTATCGTGGCAAGAAAGTTTTGCCAAGTATCATCACGCTTGCGTGAGAGTGGGATCACTTTAGGTGCGAGAAATCGAATCAAATGACCAACGAACGGTTTAGCGAGCGTCACATCTGCTGCGGTAAAAGTTCCGTGAACTGCAAGATGCCAAATATAATTAATCGGCAGAGCACCCAGAAAAATAGGTTCAATAAGGCTTGTATGGTTCAGTAAAACTGCGAGACGGAGATCTTTCCATGCGTCGACCGGCCATGGTTCTATGTGACGCACCTCGAAGCGATAGAAGATGCGGGTTAATGCCTTTATGCCGACAAAAAAGATAAAACGAAGTAACGCCTCTACAACATTGCGCACGAAAACCTCATTCATAAACCGGAAATTAGGTGGTTTAACTTACTTAAATTACAATGATTTCTAGGTTTTTGCTTAAAATTGATTAATTCTGACCGATATAGGGGGTACTCCAAAACTCAATTATCTTATATCGGGGTTGCTATGTCATTAAGGTCCTTAATCAAGTTATTTTTCATGATAAACGCTCTAATATTTTTTACCACATGTAAAAAAGTTAGTGGATCAAAATTAGCCGACGCAAATTCTTCCACAAAAGAACTGTCAATTTTCGTACCAGGTCGTGTGCCCGAGGAATTAAAGTTATTTTTCGAGGTTCTTGCTGGCACAAAACCGAAAATGCATGATCAATACTGGAGCCAGATATTAGCGCGCTTCTTGCCAAGTACAGCAAAAATTACGGGTGACGTGCAAATTAAGTGGAAGAAAACGGTTAATGCCCCAGGCGACGGTTCGGTCGATTTTGATGAAACTGATACGTTTCGCGGTATTGAGATGGGATCTAGGGTTTTTGTTTTCAAAAAGCAACGAGAGCAAGGTTTGGGTGCAGCAGAACACAATGATTTTTGGGTTCCAGTGAAGTCCTATCCTTTGTCAATTTTAGGTGACGTATCAACGGAAGAAAAAATAAAATATTGTTTGAATACGGAGTTTTACGAAAAACAGGTTATTGGTGAAACTATTGCGGCCATTGATGGTTTAGATTTTGCTCTCAATTTCCTACCGGCTTATGGCGGAGCGTCAAAGTTCTTTTACGAGCATGATCAAATGGGTTTAGTCTGGATGGCAGGTGATATCGCTTCCTTAGGAATGGCTGCAAAGATGAAGGTCATTGCGAATAGTGCCCGGGGTGTTGTGATTGCAGCAGGTGGCGCACGAGTCATTAATAGTGCGGTTAAATTAGGTCAGGGCAAGGCAAAGGCGGGGGATGGAGTGGACGCTGCCTTGGCAGCATTAGAAGTTGGATTTGCGGTAGTAGGCATTTTTAATGTCAAAATCGATGTACCAAATAGTAAAGAATTGCAATCAGTGGATGATCTGTTGAAAACTATGACTGAGTCGCAAAGGCTTGTAATTCCTGACGCCGCCTCGGCAAAGTATATTGCGCAGGCAACCGGGCGAACAAGTGATGATATCCTGGCCAAAGGTATTAGTCGGGAAGAGTTGTCTTCCCTTACGCATAGAACTGTCGCTTCTGTCGAAACGAATGGAGTTATTAAGGCATTGGATTCGGTTTCCGTAACTCGGGCAGGTAAAACCTATGTTGATTTAAAGAAGCTTATTCCGACATTCGGTGATGATGTTTTGTTTGGTGTCCAAGGGGGCCATGCATTCTTGTATGTTAAGGGTCAGCGTCTTGATATGGGTGTAGGAATGATTATGAAGGCGAAGGTTCGCGTTAAATCAATAATTGAAGACTTACCGACAGCATTAGTTCGTTTAAATGGCTTAGATGAAGAGACCGTGAAAAAACTTTCTGATGGGCTGATCGCTTCTGTAGGAAAAAGATCAATCAACTGCTCTCAGGGTGCCTGTAAAGTTCTATCAGATCATGGAGGTATTATTACCGGGGGACTGGTAGAAGATTTGGTGCCAACTCAAGTTCTTCAAAATATGATGGATGGAAAGTTTCTACATGGAAGTGGTCCTTTGGCTGGTAAACCGATTGATTGTGATGTTTTCGTTACGCAAGCAGCGAGTGTTAGCGAGTTTATTAAATTTACAGATTCTATTCAGGATCCAGTGTTTGGTCTGTTAATGGCTTCGCCAGTAATTGTGCTTTATGGCATTGCAGACAGTACAGGGGCAATCAAATCCTTCGGATTGTTGCTAACTGGAAGTGAAATTAAAAATAACTAAAACGCATAATTATAATGAATGAAATCGAAGTAAGTCTGTCCGACGCCATCGCCATAAAGATAGGGTGAAATATATTTCAAGGTGGGTGCAAACACACTAAATATCCTTACACCTACGGCACCTTCATAGCGCCAGGGCATAATTTTATCGTAAACATCACTTTGAATTTGTTTCACGACTCGCACTTCCAAAGCTTGTTCCCACCATTTCGGAACCACAATCATTTTCAAATTCCATTGCCCACCCAGCTCACTCATCATCCTGCTTTGTTCGCCCTGAAGTGAAACAAGACTTTCAAAACAGGGGACATCCGCGATACAGAGCTGAGCTTCGACACCGCTCTCGGCGCCAATCGTAAAAAATCGGCCCTCGGGTTGATTTACATATTCGAGATGGTCCATTGAATTTCGGGTTACGCGGTGGATGGATTGGTGGAATTCTTTTCCACCCTTATCGCCGATATCGCTATATCCAATAGAAACTTGGTGACGCAGTTTTGCTCCCATGATGGGAGTCTCTCTTGAAATAGCTGTCTTCCACTGGTTCCAGTCGGCAAAACGCCCCACCGGTTCGGGTAATTCTGCCGCACCAAACTGTGATTTGTAGGCAGGTGTCAAAAGGCGCCAGTACAAAACGGATTCGATACTAAACTCTTCAAAGGACTGCAGCCATCCGAGCTTTGCACTACCGGTGAGAAGCTTATCAGTACCACCGTTGACGTCGTTATAAAGTGGATGAAAATAGATCCCGTCTGGAATCAGATGTAAATTTGAAGCCTCGCCGATAGCACCCTGTAGGCTTGCAGATTGATAGGGATAGCGTGAGGACCTCGGTAACTCGTTCGCGCGGACTTTTTCGTCGATGTTTATGGATTCACTTAGTGAGCCCATCCACGCGGTCCAACCTAGGCCCCATATGCTATAGGATGCCGTTCGATAAGCTGCCATATTGAATTTATCAAACATTGCCCCTGCAAGCAGACCGCCAACACCAAGCCAGAAACCTTTACGGCCCAGTTGTTCGCGGTTCTCGCGTTCTTCGTAGTACTTCATCTGTGCTTTTTCGGTTTCCAGTGCGGACTCGGCTGCACGTACCCCCTCGACACTTAGAAGAAGCACTAGCATAAGCAACGTGCCAGATTGTGTTCGTAAATATTTCATGATGTGACCTTCTCGTGACGGCAGGCATTGTAATTATTATACATGAAATGCCTCACGAAAGGTCACAGTCGATAGAATTTATATGGACCGGCAGGCTTGTACTTGCTGAAGCAGTAATTTGTTGCTTGCTTCGCTTTTAGCGTCTTTTGCCGCCCAAACAATATCGCCGCTTGCGGTTGTTTGAAAATCGCTATGAGGCAGGAGAATCGACCCCTCTATGCGTGTTGGCGTGCTTTTGACTCGTAGGTCTGATCTTAGTTGTTGAATGACTGTGGCTTTATCGTCGTGGTAGACCCAGCCAGTCAGTAGTTCGTTCGTACCGAGGCGAGCGAGTTTCGCCAGTTTCATACTTTTTTTCTCGCTAGTGCCGAGCCCGAAGTGTTCGACTTTTGTAAATGGCGCGGTATTTTTAAGTTGCATCACTTCAGTAGATTCAGCGTAACCATAGCCTGCGCTACGATTGAATGCGAGATACACCGAGTCTCCCATATTTATAAATCCGCCAATCCGTCCACCTGAACGACCATCATGCGTTCCCCATGTTGGTACTATGGAATAGCCAGCATCGATATTAAATCCAGGATTGGGGTAAACATCACTTAAGCATAGGCGTACAGGTTTTGTTTGACCCCACGAGATTCGTGTATCGATGCTATGACTACAGCCCCAATCCCAGCCGCCGTCGATCACGCGACCATCTTTGCTAGAAATAATCTTAAACGCATCTCCCTCGTGCCCTGTGTTCCAACCTTGATTACCAGAGACACCGAAGTAAACGGCGATTCGATCGCCTTGAAGAGAGAGCGCACCGAGATGCCACATCTGTGAAAATGTTCCGACCATCTGGCCATGCGAGTCAAAAATAGTTTTACCGGCAGCGTCGAGTTTTCTTACACCAAAACTAGAACCAGCAAAGTATAGAATCGCAACGCCATCTTCCACTGCGATCATGTCGCGGATCACAATACCGCCGAGATTTTGATCTGAAATCAGTACGCCATTACCGGGGTTGACCTTTGAAAGGTGTGCCGAGCCTTCCGTATCGGACCACGTTAGAAAAATATTCCCGTCGTTCTTCGGTGCAATGGTGATCGCACGCAGAAGTGCCGAATCGTAATGACTGATATCGGATGGATTGTTATCGGTTGTAAACGCAATATTCTTTGGCAATGTCACTGTCGCACTGTATATGCGGTTCGACAGGTCCGAGCAGTCGTTTGCAGCTGACAGATGGGTCGCAAAGAGCGCGGTAGCAAGAATAGTTGTTAACTTAAGATTTTTTTTTGACGCAGATTTGCAGCTTGAAATCATGGTTGCCCTTCCTTGGGATAATTGACTCAATTCGAAACACGGTTTTAATTTTGAGGAACTGTTATGACATTCTTAGGATGAGAGGTGGCTAAGAAATTAGGTTAGATGGATCTTTTTTGAGTTTCATTCTATTCACCACCGACGTCGGAGTTTTCGATATTTTTTAATCACTTGTAATTATTTCATGTGGTTACGACTCGAAAAGGACCGGCCTTTTAGGCGACTGTAAATGCATTTTAGAAATGACCGATAAGCGTATGACGTCATGCGGCTAGGATAGAAAATCGTTTCGAGGAGTTTTCTCTAGTGAAAATTATAAACGATATTAATGAATTTCATCATCGAACTGGTCTAATTGTAGATTTGGAATTTGAATCAATCGATCTTATCCCTAATGGTCTTATTGGAATATTTGATCAGCATAGGCTTTCGGAACTTATGTCCTTTTGTAACGAGAATCCTCAATACCATGTCATTTCATTTCTTAAGCATGCCCCGATCAAAGTAAATACCGCAATCCACACTGCGGCTTTCTATATGTTGGGTGAAGGCGATAATGATCCTGACCTGATGTGCGTACCAATTATGGATAAAGATACAATTATTGAATTAAAAACCCTTGAATTCGACATTGGTTAACTGTTCGCCGAAATTACGAAGATCAAATACCGTAAAAATTTTAGACTCCAATTTTTCATTCTCAAAATCTATATTCGATAGTAATTTTCGAACCTCAGCCGAATGTTCAATATAAACTGTTGTCATTGGATCTCGTCTTCGCAATGATCGAATCGATAGATACTCAAATATAGCATAGGCATCAAAAAGATCGTTCTTAGAAAACGAGGAGCTTTCAAAATACTCCGATATTGTTCGGGTCTTTTGAGGCTCTATGGCGCAATAAACAATTTTGTTGGATCTAGTTTTACCAACTATCTGATGTAATATTTTTAATGTCATTCATAACCTCAAATACGCTATTTAAAGCCTGCGTATTTGAGATTTATAACGAGGAGCGCGGACAATCTATCTAAATATAAGCGGCCGTGAAAATGTCTGTGGCTGACGTCTCTCCGTTTTCCTAATACAAATTTGAGTTTGTTGGATACGGCAGTGTAATGTGTTCGCCAAACTTTGCATGATCGCGATTGAATTCGATACAGGCTTCTATAGCGTTCGGATTCTGCGCCCATGCACGACGTGCAACACCGCCCATAACATCCCATGGCATCGCCATATCAAGTATTGTATCGACTCGCTCGGAGCCATCGAGAAGCATGCCAAAGCCACCATTGATGGACTTTCCAATACCAACACCCCCGCCATTGTGTAGCGCACAGAGTGTCATACCGCGTGCCGCGTTACCGGCGAAAATCTGGGTTGCCATATCGGCCATAATATTAGAGCCGTCTTTGATATTACTGGTCTCGCGGAAGGGTGAATCTGTGCCACCGGTATCATGATGATCGCGACCAAGCATAATAGGACCGATCTCGCCCTTGCGTACCATCTCATTAAACCGCAGGGCAATAGCGCGGCGTCCTTGAGCATCCTGATAAAGAATGCGAGCCTTAGTGCCAACTACTAACTTATTCTTTGCGGCGTCTTTAACCCAATTGTAATTATCTTCATCTTGGTAACGCATCGTCTCGCGCAAGGTTTTAATAATCTCGGCGGCAGCAGCATCTGTCTTTGCGAGATCTTCGTCTTTTCCGGATAAGCAAACCCAGCGAAAAGGTCCGTATCCGTAATCAAAAAGTTCTGGTCCTAAAATATCCTCGACATAACTTGGCCAAATAAAACCATTGCGTGTATCAACACCGTTCTTTGCAATTTCGACAGCACCCGTGTCAAAAATTGATTTCATAAACGCATTGCCGTAATCAAAGAAATACGTCCCGCGAGCAGTGAGGCCTTTAATAATCTCGAAATGATGCTTAAGTGTGTTGTCCACACGTCTTCGGAATTCTGCAGGATCTTGCGAAAGCATAGCCGTGCGTTCGGCGAAGCTCATATTCTCTGGGCAATATCCACCTTCGTAGACTGCATGACAACTGGTTTGATCGCTAAGAAGATCGATATGAATTTTTTCATCGAGGGCATACTGCAGAAGGTCGACGATATTACCGACAAATGCAATCGCACAACCCTTACGAGCCTTCTGCGACGCCGCAGCTAATTGAAACGCTTCCGCAGGTGTATGAGCAACGGTGTCGACCCAGCCTTGTGAGAGTCTGGTCTTGACTCGGGATTCGTCGACCTCAGCAATAATTCCAGCAGCGCCCGCAATCATTACGGCCTTGCCTTGGGCTCCACTCATTCCGCCTAAACCTGAGGAAACAAATAATTTCCCTGCGAGGTTTTCGCCCTTTTTTAAGCCTAATTTGAGTCGACCAGCAAGCATCACAGTATTATACGTCCCGTGAACAATTCCTTGCGGACCGATATACATCCACCCACCAGCTGTCATCTGGCCATAATTGGCAACACCGATCGCTGCGGCACGATGCCAATCTTTAGGATTGTCAAACATACCAATCATCAAAGCATTTGTAGTGATCACTCGTGGTGCTGTCGGCGAGGATTTAAAAAGACCGATAGGGTGTCCGCTATAAAGAACGAGGGTGGTTTGATCCGTTAGTTCTTCAAGATAACGTTTTGTGAGACGATACTGCATCCAGTTCTGACAGACTTGCCCGGTCTCGCCATAAGTCACAAGTTCGTAAGGGTAAAGAGCGATATCAAAATCAAGATTGTTATCGATCATCACTTGCAGCGCTTTACCGGCTAGGCATTTACCTTTGTACTGTTCGATGGATTTACCTTTAATAACGCCGTCCGGTCTAAAACGGTACCCATAGATGCGACCTCGTTCTTGGAGTTCTTTTAAAAACTCGGGCCCAACTTCTGCATGAAATTTAGGATGAATATAACGCAGCGCGTTTTGCATGGCGAGTTTTGTATCTTGAGCATCAAGATTATAACCACGCGATGGAGCGCGTCGATACTGCGCATCAAATTTTGCTGGTGGCGGTAATTTAGTATCGAATTCTTCAAGGCGAATATGCATAGCATTAGAGATTTGGTCAGCGTCGCATTTTAGTGTCATCTATTTTTACTCTTATTCTTAGTTTGTCTTTATTGCGGGAGTCACAGACGTCCATGGCGGACATTTGCCAGTTTAAATGCATTTTATTAGAAATCTCTGGAAAATCTCAATAGGATATCGACTTATTTATACCAAAAGAGCCGAATTGGGGCGCAAATGAAATTGGAATTTTTACACCAAATAGTCGGTAAAACTAGAACAGATAAGATTATAATATGTGCATTAAATTTAGAAGAATTGACGCTTATTTCTAGATATTACTCGGATCATGGCTATTCTGCGGATGAATTATTAGATGCATTGGCTGTATTTGAATACCTGCTTATGCGGGCGATGAGGAAGGAAGATCCATTTTTAGATCTTTATGCAGCGCATTCTCGAACTATGTTTGAGCTACTTGTCATAGGCGGCTATGAAGACGCAAAATCAAGAGCAGGAATTATTACGGTTTTTGATTTAAATCAATTAGGTCATAGTTTAGTCAGATTCGAATTCAAAGCATTTTAATTTATATGCAGAATGTTGGCTATAGTACAATGTAAACATTAACTCTGGGTCATTGTCGCCCTGCCCTAGCATATAAATATTAGCAGTATCGACCACGGTGTTTACCTTGGTTAGGTTCGTCTTAAGCAATGAAATAATATGATACTGGGGATTGTGTTGGCAGAAGACAAGAAGTTCTGATAGCCGTGCTTTATTAAAGAAGCCCGAGCGGGTAGTTGGCACGATATCCAGTAATGCAAAATCTAGATCCATCAGTGGCTGGGTGCGTTTTCTAAACTCTTCGATATCAGATATGACTTTCATATGCACCTCCGTTTATTTTTGAGGGTGAGTTCCTCATGGAGGGATCGGAAGATCGATGAAAATATTTAATTTAGTCTTTATAACGATTGTAAAAGTTTGCGATACTTTGCCTTCAAAGTAGGGCATTAATGGTTTTTCAATCAGTAATTGGCCGACATTTTGTAAAGACTTCCTGAAGCTCTGCATGAGGATCACTCTTAATAACGAGACCACTTCCCGCGGCGTATTCCCAGGTCCTTGCTCCATCTGTCGACGTCATGGTTCTAATAAGTATGCTGCTATCCATTGAGCCATCGTTATTCACGACAAATGCATTCCCCATCATAAAGCCTCGCTCTCGACCTTCCATCTGACGAATATGTTTCATCACCTCAATCTTCGGCGCTCCTGTAATGGATCCGCCTGGTGCCAGAGCTGAAAATAACTCGCGCACAGATATCTCGGGATTAAGGTGACCACAAATATGTGATTCCAAATGATGAACATGCGAGAAGGTCTTGACTTGATGAGGGACCGGAACTTCGACCGTCTTTGGTAAACACACCCTTTGTAGATCATTGCGCATCAGGTCGACAATCATATGCAGCTCAGCGAGATCTTTTTCGCTTCTTAATAAATCGTCTTTCGCTTTTTGATCTTGAGTTGGATCATCGAGGTGTCGTTTCGTCGTGCCTTTGATCGGCCAGGTATGAATCGTAGGCATTGAACCTTTTGTGTCGATCGAAATAAATCGTTCGGGGCTAAAGGAGGCAACGGCGGTATTGCCGTGTCGGAACATTGCGCTCATCGGGCCGCCGTGATCTTTTAATCGACCACAGACTTGCGGCCATTTCCAGGATTTCTCAAATCTAAAATAACGTAGAAGATTAAGTTGATAGAATGTACCGCGACGAATTTCGTTCAAGACGTCATGGACCTGGCTTAAATAGGTTTCGTCACTCATCGTTGGAAGCAGGCGATTGCCAGGAGTAGCGGAAAGAGGTGACTTAGCGAGATCTTTTTCAAGGTCCTTCAGCTGAGATATTGTTAACCGCAGTGCGCATTTTTCTGGATCACCACTCACAACTCGCTGAGGAATAGGGGAGTCCTTTTCCCATACTAGAGCTTCGTGAATTTCGTAAATAAGTGAAGGCTGTTTTCGAGCTGCATCCGGGCAAAATTCATCATAAGGAATAACGCCGATCCAACGCGGCAGATTAGAATCATTGAGAACTAGCTCTCGCCATTTTTTCGCAAAAAAATCTGAGGGTCTTATTTGTTGAAGGGCGAGAGCCAGGATTGTTCGTTCGCCGTGAACACCAAATAATACTAAAGGTAGAAGATCTGTCGGCCAATGAGCGGCATAGGCGAGGGGATGAAGAGGAGAATTTTTCAAGGTCTTGGCGGATTTCTCGGAGTTTTTTACCGGACTAGTTTTAGTTTTAATAGCGGCCTCATATATATCGTTTACTTGATCGAGGACGGATCATATTACAGAAAGTTGAACTCTGTCGATTTGGCGGTCCGTTTTTTTGGCCGGAGGTATCATTTTTATACCTTTTATCTCGCGCATTTCTCATAAATTATAATTATTTCAGTAGTTTGACGTCCTAACTCTATCGGCACCAATCTTGCAAAACTGTTTGGCATACGTGTTTTGTATTTTAAAATAAATTTTTTCAGGAGGCCGTTATGAGTTTTAAAAGACTAGTTTTTGCTGCTTTTTTCAGTGTATTTGCGCTAACGACACAGTCGATGGCACAAAGTTTTAGCAACTATGTGACTTTTGACTGGACGCAGTATAATACAAACACCTCGTATCGTGCGCAGGGCGGTCAAGTTGGCGGCGATTCGTATAATACCGCCGTCTATAATGTTACTTATTATCTAGATGGACGCGCGCAAAGCGCTGAGTTGAGCGTTCGCCGTGCCCAACGCGGAGTTGTTAATTTTAACTTCTTTAATCGTCGCAATAATGCAGTTTGCCCAGGGTCGGCACGCTGGCAAGGCAATGCTTATTATGGTTCGATGTCCTGCCGCAGTGGACAACATTCGGTTGTGCTTTATCTTTAATCGAGCATTTATCGAGGCAGGAGTCCGTTCTGGACTCCTGCCTCGATCTTTTGGGTGCCCTTATTTTTTCCGATCAAGTCGGTATTCCGGGATTTCTCTTTTATAGCGAAGCTAGCCTTTTTGAACAAATTTTTGACAGTTGCTATAAATTGACGACATCCATCCCTAAAATATATTCAATAATATCAATGTGTTATTGACTAAAATTGATTGGCATATGGATTGCTCTTCTCACGCTGTGGTCGCTGCGTTTGTGACTGAATGCATGATTCAGTCTCCATCTGGAACTGAGCGGTTTGAAGGAGAGATTATGAATAAGAATTTAATCAGTGGATTAACTCTGATCGTCGGCATCCTTATCGGATGTAAACCAAATGGATCGCAAGACGAAGGTGGAGCGCAGGCTCCTGTAAATTCGAATACGCCCACTGCTGAGCAAATTGCAGCACTTCAAGCAAAATCGCCGAAGATGCTTTTAGCTCGTGTTAGAGCTGCCGACGTAGGAAAGCAAAAATCTCAGGTCGAGTTAGTTGCTGTGACTCAGCAGATGACTATTACAAATGGTCAACAAGCGGCGCAGGCATTT
>CAZUYQ010000016.1:265-4204 GCA_964624705.1 uncultured Polynucleobacter sp. | reverse complement strand
GCTAATGGCCCTCAAGCTTCAAATGGAAATTACACTGTTCAACTGGGCCTTCCTGCATCATCAAACGCAACAAAATCTCTAGCTTTAGGCGATGTCGTTCTTGGCTCTCCTTATGGCTACGGTACAGGTTATGGTTCTGGAACACCTTATGGCCCCGGTTACGGACCGGGAGTACCTTATGGTACAGGTGGTGGCTACGGCAGTATTCTTTATTCGATCGGTGGATTTTTGAGCTATGTTGGTACAGTTGCTAACACCGGCGCCTATGCGATTGGTAGTTTACTAACTCTTCTCAATCCATATAGCTGGATGGGTAATATCGGAATTGGTTATGGCGGTGTGGGCGCGTATCCTTATGACGGCTATCAATATTATCCTTATGGTCAGTCGCCTAATGGTCCTGTAGTTGGTGGTCAGTACCCTGGCTACCCACAACCTCAGCCGTATCCGACCCAGTACCCATACCCAACTCAGTATCCGTATCCAACTCAATACCCGACCCAGTCACCGTATCCGACCTCGAGTCTTCCGCCAGTGCCGAATCAACCTACGGCGCCAACAGGTCAAGAGCCGATGCCTCAGATTTAAGTTGTTAAATATTCAACAAAGCAGCTCGATCTTAAAATAGATCGAGCTTTTTTACGTTTAGGCCCTCCCCTAGAAGAACATTCGATGCTAGAATTCTTGACTGATATTTCAATAAATGAGGACTATACCAGTGACATTGCTAGAATCATGTGCACAGAAAGTTTTTGAAAAACTTTGGAAAAATTATACGGACTTAGTTGTTGACGCTCGTACGATTGAGAACTCGCTGCGAAGTAAAGGCGATGTTTGGAACGAGGATCATGTCGCCTTTCGGACCTTACCTGGCAAGCATACTGGAATGCATATCTTGCAAGCGGTCTTTGAAGCGCTGGGCTATCGCCGACGCGAAAATTATCTTTTTGAAGAAAAGCAACTTGATGCGTTCTGGTTAGAACCACCGGGAACAAAAGGTAAGCATTGCTCTGAGGCCGCACCAAAGGTTTTTGTCAGTGAAATCATGCTACCAAAATTTGCAAAAGAATTTCAGGACATTATTCTCAAGGCGACCTCACAGGTTCAAACAGATCCTGTTGCAAGAATACAGGCACTTTCTGCGGAAGCAAAAAATGGTAATCAGAAAGCAGCAGACGAACTTGTCGATGAGTGTGTGGCATTTTTAAGTAAAGGCGCACCTTGGGCACGGCCAACTGTTGCCGAGTATGAGCGCCTGCGTAAAGACAGTGAATATGCAGCTTGGACCATCGTGTTTGGCTTCAATATCAACCATTTCACGGTCAGTGTGCAGTTAATGAAGACATTCAGTGATATCCATGGTCTTAACGATCACATCATCAAGGACCTCAAGATTCCAATGAATACGACCGGTGGCTTAACTAAAGGTACACCGGACCTCCTGCTTGAACAGAGTTCTACGCTTGCGGTTCAGATTCCAGTTCTCCTTCAAGATGGTCTTAAACGTCTTCCTTATGCCTTTGTTGAATTCGCGTTCCGCTATCCGGAATCAGGTCGCAAAGCCGACGGGATGTGGGAATCTTACTACCAGGGCTTTGTAAGTAACAATGCCGACAAGATTTTCGAATCTACAAATATGCGATAATATCGTCCGGGATTTTAGTAGCTTGAGATTTTGGTAAAAGATGAATTTTTTGCCGGGCCGATAAAATCAGTTGAGTTTCTTGCTTTGATGCCGATCCTCTCGGTATAATGAGAGGTAGATCACCCATATCTATCTAACTGGCTTAAGCTCACTGTATTTGGAAAGTTATTAATTTCCACGGGAGACGAATCTCTATGAACTCGGCACCTAGTCAACCAAATAATTCGTTTAATTCGCAGCCAGCTGGCGGCACTCAAAACAATCCTTTTACACAGGATTTAAAGGGTGAATTTACCAGTAACTTCGGAACAAATACCAACGCGGTTTCCCAGATCTTTAAAGAGGGAAATTTTGGCGGTTCAAATCGTTCGCGAAACTTTATCATTGCCGGTGTCGTGGTGGTTCTTGCATTCGTTGCTTGGTGGATGTTGAGCGAGCCTAGTACAGAAACAACTGATGAGGCTGATACTGCAGAAGTAGCGACTGATGAAGAGGCCGCTAAAAAAGAAGAGGCAGCTACACCTGCAGCCGAAGTTGCGCCTCCTGTGGATGCAGCAGCCCAAAAAGCAGCTGAAGCGGCGGCAGCTGCTGCAAATCAGCCTGCGGTTGAATCTGGCAGCTTACAACTTGCGTCACCGTCAAACGGTGCTGCACTTGAATATGATGAGACTCAAGGATCAGCTAGTTTCTCTTGGAGCGGCGGAGCCGGCACGATCGTCTTCTCTCGTCACAAGAGCATGCAACCTGAAGTTATGCGCGTAAAAGTGAGTGGCGGAACTTATTCCTTCCACCGCCCTTGGCCAGGCCAATGGTACTGGAAAGTCGAAAACGAAGGCGGAGCTAGTGAAGTTCGTTCTTTCACGGTCAATGCACCGGTTCGTCGTAACATCGCGCTTACTGCTCCGCAAACTGGCGGTGCTCTAGCCGGTACCGGCGGTGTTGTGAGCTGGACTGGTGATAAAGGTGTTGCTTACTACCGTGTAGAACTGAATCAAGGTGAAGACTGGACAAATCCACAGTTTAAATTCTCAAGTTCTGGTAGTCAGATTCAGTTGAATTCTGTACCTGCAGGAACTTATAACCTTCGTCTTGGCGCTTTCTCGGAAGTATCTGGTCGCTGGGAATACACATCACCTGTTTCTGTAACAGTTCAATAAGAAGATTGCTTTAAAAGGCCGTTGGTAGAGATACCAACGGCTTTTTTGCGTTTTTTTATATTCAAAGGGATCAGAAACTGCTTTGATTCCCTTATGACAAATACACGTTCTAAATCGCAAATCCGTGAAGAAGCGAAAATTGCTCGCCGCGCGCTCTCAGAAGAATTGTGCGCAGCTCGGAGTGAGTTGATAAGATCGCATATCGAATCATGGTGGAATGCGCAAAATTTTGATCATCGAGATTCAAGCCTATTTCTATTTGCGGCTCTGAAAGGCGAACCTGATTTATTGCCGCTTAGGAAGACGCTTCAAGTCCGTGATATGGCTTTACCCGTTATTTTAGATCGAACGAGAATAGAATTTCGTCGCTATCAAGACCAGGACCCTTTTAATAAAGGGCCGCTTGGTATCCGTGAACCAGGCGCCCACGCCCCCGTCGTGCTCCCGAGACCTGGAGATGTCATATTGGTCCCAGCACTGGTCCTCTCGACTTCTGGGCAACGTATTGGCCACGGAGCTGGGTATTACGATCGTTATCTTGCCGGGGTTCAATCGGGTGCGACGCTTCTGGGTGTGTGTTTTGCCGAAGCTCTTCTGCCCGAAGGCACATGGCATGATGATCATTATGATCAAAAGGTTGATTGGATTGTTACAGAAGATGGGATCTCTAAGGCGCTAAGAATACGTTAAGTCTGTTAAACTTGCACAAACACCCCCTTGTTTTATACTAAATTAGCGGGGTGAAAAGACAGCAGATGTACGTCGTTGTATTGATTTACTTGCTATGGCTGGTCTAGTTAATCGTGTCTTTCATACTGACGGCACCGGAATACCACTACGCGCAACAATGAGTCGCGATATTTACAAAACATATTGGTTGGATTGTGGGCTCATGAATCGGATGCAAGGTTTAACATGGGAAAGTTGGTCTATACATGCAGATTTAAGCTATGAGGGGATATTAGCTGAACAGTTTGTTGCACAAGAACTCCTGTGTAGCGAAATTTCAGCAGACCCATCACCCTTGTTTTATTGGTTGCGTGAAGGTAAGAAGGGCAATGCAGAGGTTGATTTTTTGGTGCAGCGCGGCCTTCTCGTCGCGCCAGTTGAAGTTAAATCCGGAAGCACAGGTTCGAT
>CAZUYQ010000016.1:0-255 GCA_964624705.1 uncultured Polynucleobacter sp. | reverse complement strand
GTCAGGAAAACTAATTGTAAAATCTGCATTAAACTTTCAAAGCAACCTCCATCGCTACAAAATGTAACGTTTAAAATTCGAAATGAATCCGAAGGTGAATCCGAAGGTGAATGTAAGATTATAGAGATACCTCTATACCTAAGCGGGAGAATTCTCGCGTAAGCAGCTTTCGACCTTAAAACCGACTACTTAGCCCCCTGGTATATGAGGGAGACATCGTAGACACTGCTAACCTATTGGTTAACTTGCGTAATT
>CAZUYQ010000015.1:62686-62919 GCA_964624705.1 uncultured Polynucleobacter sp. | reverse complement strand
GACTTACTGCTCCAGAGAGAAAGAAAATTGCAAATAAGCCGATCTTCATAATTCTTGACATGCACAAATCTCCTAGAAAAAAAGCCCTCGCATAAATAATTGTGCAAGGGCTTCAAAAATATCAGAAACAATCTAGCGGCTATTGTCGATCATGAGAGATGTAGCCGAGCTTGCTGGTGAAGATAACAATTCTGATGCACTCGAACTATCGCCATCAAGATTGAGCGGCATTC